>NZ_JACHVA010000070.1 GCF_014230055.1 Puniceicoccus vermicola
ACGTTAGTGCGCCAAGCGAAGCGAGGCGCTTCTTGTCCGGTGAAAGTCCGGACGTTTCAAAGTAATAACCAAACAGAAACTACCGAGTGTTGCGCTGATGTCAGCTAAGCCATTAGAAGGATTGCCGCTTTTAGAGGCGGAGCCCGATGCGTTATCCACATGGAAGCGTGTCGGGATGGCGGAACGACATCGACGAAGCGTACACAGGGAAGCATGCAGGCCGCAGGGGAGTCGCAGTCCCCGAAGGCAATTTAGCCCCGTAAAGAGTGCAGATGCGGGTGACGACGGTTTTAACGTGCGCGGAAGTCAGCACGGGCAATGCCGCAATGGTAAGGCATTGTTCGGCCCGTCGGGGTTCGAAGCCGTGGCATGCATGCAAAGAAGCGTCCTTGAACTTGGGAGGCCTGTTTGTTTCCTCTGGAAAGAGGTAGGAGGCATCAACTAACCGGAGATGCAGTCGAAGGACAAACAGGAGTCAGACTCGTTCGTATTACTCGGAGACGGTAGGGCCGATCACGGGGGGAAGGAGCGGGCTGAGCGGTTACACGGGCAAAGCGCACACGCCTCGGGAAGGACTGTCCCGAACAAGAGCGTGTCAAGCACCCTGCTCGGACTGAGAGAGAAAGCGGGGAAGGAGCCGAAGTATCGGTTTCGTTCTCTGTATCGAGAGATCAACCTGCCGATGCTGTACGAGAGCTTTTACGAGCTTCGTCGCCACGCGGCCACGGGAGTGGACGGTGTGAGCGTGGAGAACTACGAGAAGGACTTGGACGGGAATCTGCGTGGGTTGTTGGAGCGTCTGGTCGCCAAGCGGTATCGGGCCCAGCACGTAAAGAGGCGGTTTATCTCCAAGGGCGGCGGTAGGCTGCGGCCTTTGGGCATACCCGCGTTGGAAGATAAGATCGTTCAGATGGCCGCGAGCAAGTTGCTGCAAGCAATTTACGAAGCGGACTTTCTGGATATGAGTAAAGGGTATCGGCCGAAGCGGGGAGCGCGCGATGCGAGCCAGGAACTGCGCGAACGACTCGTTCTCGAACGAGTGCACTGGGTAGTGGAGGCGGACATCGAGGGGTTCTTCGAGAACGTCGATCACAACTGGCTGTGTCGGATGCTGGAGGAGCGGGTGGACGATCAAGCGTTCATTCGTCTAATCCGCAAGTGGCTCAAAGCCGGAATCCTGCAAGAGGCCGGTGAAGTGATCCACCCGGCAACGGGAACCCCGCAAGGGGGGATCATCTCGCCTGTTCTGGCCAACATCTACCTGCACTACGCATTGGACCTGTGGGTGGAGAAGGTCTTGCCGAAAGGTCTTCGGGGGGCGCACGTCTGCATGCGCTATGCAGATGACTTTGTCGTCGGATTCGAATATGGCAGCGAGGCCGAGCGGTTCTTTTCGGAACTGCCACGCCGAATGGCCAAGTTCGGGTTGAGCATGGCCGCTGACAAGAGTGCCATCCTGAGGTTCAGTCGGTGCGATCTCGAAGGCAGTGGCTGTTTTGCCTTTCTGGGATTCGAGTTCTACTGGGCTCGGACCCGCAAGGGTCGGGTCACCGTCAAACGGCGAACGTCCAAGAAGAAGTTCAGGGCTTCGCTCTCCGGGCTTAAAGAATGGATGCGGAATAACCGGAGTCGGCCTCTGAAGGAACTGGCTGTCATCCTCCGGCGTAGGTTTGCCGGTTACTTCAACTACTACGGAGTGATCGGGAACTCGGACCGCCTTTGGCAGTACTGGACTCTGGCGCGGAAGATTATCTTCCGTGCCCTGAACCGCCGCAGCCAAAGACTCAGCTACAACTGGACGGGGTTCTCCCGGATGTGGATTACCCTCGCTATCCCTAACCCTCATATCGTAGAAAAACCCTTCCAACGATCCGTCTCATGGACTCTCTCCTACAGATGAAAGCCTCCCGGTCCACTCCACTGCGCGACCGCTCAGAGGAGCCCTGTGCGGTAGTCCCGCACGCAGGGATCTGCGAGGGGGCCGTCCGGCAACGGACGGTCCTACCTTGATGCTGAAAAATGAGAACTGTTGGAAACGTATGGATACTCATCGGGGTTTCCGGTTACCTAGTGCTTTGTCTTTCAACCGTAATTTCGTTCGTTTCGAGATCATCTCCGATGGATGAAGGAGTGATGATTCGAGCATTTCTATTGTCGGTCGCCACTTCGATTGTGGTTTGGACAATGCGGAAAGTAACAAAGAAGGAGTGGATGCAGGTGGTATCAGCCATCGTTCCTTTTCCATTCTGGATTGTTGGTTTTCAACTGGCCATCCACCAGTAGAAAAGGAACGAAGCTAACCAGTCAGCGTAGGCAACCCGATGAACTCGCCCGTGGAATCGACAATCCATAGAAGTCTGGACCTCGTAGGCCGGGTTGCCTAGCCTCATCGATATGGGAAAGAATTGACGAACCACTTTCGAACGAAGTGACGAGCAACCGAATGGGCGCAGCAAATTCCTCCGATGGGCGCAGATAAGAGAAGAAAGTAGAAAGAGAATGGAACCTGCAATCCGTGGTTCAAGAACCGGGTGGAGTGAGCGGAGAAAATGCGCTTGCGGGATTCGACCCCCAGGGCCAATATCGGAGCCATATCCAGACGGCCTAGGCAACCCAGATTTACTCTTCGTGAAATCGACAACCGACAGAACCCCGATCCCCACAGGCTGGGCCGCCTAGCCTCCACGATATATGAGAAAATGGAAGAAGCCCGAAATATCATCATCTTCATCGGAATCTTCTTCCTGCCGGTAGCCGTAGTTTCCCTGATCCCGCTCTTCATGAAATGGAATCGGAAGAAGGAATGGTTTAAAGAAAAACAGAATCAGAGCTGGAAGCTTCTATCAGCTCTTGCTGTATTTAACTATCTTGGACTAGTCGGGCACTTCATCGCCGAAAGGAATAGTAGCACTCCAAGTATTCTGGCGTTTGACACGCTCCCAGGCTATTTCGTCACAGTGTTCATCGGATTGTCCCTCGTCTTTGGTTGGGTTTTGACATACACGAAGGAAAGAAACGCGTTTTCACTAGTCTACGCCCCAATCCACCTAGCTTGTCTTTGGTTGACCAACTACTTGATGCTCACGATTGTCAGCTATGGTTACGCTTGAAAAAATGGATATATCCAGTCACACCTATCAACTCCTTTCGCGCTCCGCGCTTCAGTCGCGATAGTGCTCTACGTTAGCAAAAAAAATGAAATCGATTCCACATTGGTTGCGTATTTGGATTCAATCCGCACTTATCGGGGAAATCTACCCTTCGATTCGAGCAATAGCGGTTAAGTTCACAGATTCAAAAGAATTCACACTGCGCTACTATCTAGAAAAAGAACCTACAGATTTTGATCGAGAATCGTGCTCAATGGTGATGACAGAAATCTTGGCAAATACATCCTCAAAAGAAGAAATAAAAAAAGTGAAAGAAGAATGTTTTTTCTCAGATAAGCTACTTCGTGATATCGATGTATTAGATGGTTTGGTTTTTGCTCGGAGAGAATATGAAATTGAAAAATAAATACGCTAACAAGGCGAGCGAGAGGAATGCCGAGATCGCTCCGCTCACTCAGCATCCCTCCTCTTGACGTT
>NZ_JACHVA010000071.1 GCF_014230055.1 Puniceicoccus vermicola
TACTTTGGTTTTCGGGTTGGCGACTGGCAGCCTAGGGGACGTTTCGAGTAGAACAGGCAGCTTGCCTGTTTCGCGAAAGAGCGGTGCGGGCGTGGATGGGAGTCGGTAATCAGTGCTCTGTGGACGGTGAACGGTCGTCGGTTAGACGGTTTTGGGAAGAGCCGCGGGGCCAAGCTTTGCTTGGAGGTTTGAGGATTGGGTCGAGAGCTGGAAGCTCTCGCTACTTTGGTTTTCGGGTTGGCGACTGGCAGCCTGGGGGACGTTTCGAGTAGAACAGGCAGCTTGCCTGTTTCGTGCAGGAGCGGCTGCTTCTTTTGCAGTGGCCATGCTACCGCCCTTGGACGTGCCTGGATTGGGGGTCCTGAGAGTTTGATCCGTGGGGATCTGAGAGGGTGTGGTTTGTGGGGGAATCCACCTAAAAGCAGAGAGAACATTTGCTGATTTCGTTGTTAGTTCAAGATTTTTTGAACTTATGCGGGGAGGAGATGAGGATTCATCCTTCGGTCCTGCACTGCTTACGGTTTGCGCTTGGCTCGGTCTCTAGAACACCTCATGGTTTTGCCGATGTCCGAGGAAGATGGAAAAACGGGATTTTGGATCAGCCCGATGCAACGAAAGTTGATCACTACGGCCCTAGCGGGAATCTCCATTTTCGTCATTGGGGCGCTGATCTTCGAAGTCTTTCTGCTGCTCAGCTCCTTCGTGCAAACTTTTTCAGGGGTGCTCTGGCCTTTGGCGGTGGCCGGGATCATTGCCATGCTTCTGCAACCGATCGTCGGTTTTCTGGTCAAAAAGACTTCGCTTTCCCGGGTTTGGGCGATCGTGGTACTATACGTTCTCGTGGTCCTGGCGACCGGGGCGGTTCTGGCCCTGGTGGTGCCGGTCCTGGTGGAGCAAACGATCAGCTTTATCAAGGCACTGCCTTCCATCGTCGACCGGCTCCAAGAGGCGATCAACCACCGCTTCCCCCAGATCATGGACTACCTCGACTCGACTTTGGGCGCGACCAAGGTGGAAGAGATCCAATCGCAAATCGAATCGCAGATCTCGTCTCTCCCCGAAAAGCTGGTGCCGATGGCGACGAAGGTCGGGTCCTACGCTTCTTCTTTCCTGGGGATCCTGACCGGGCTGGCGATCATTCCGGTCTATATCTTTTTCTTCCTGAAAGCCCGCGGCGACAAGACGGGGGATATCAAGAAGCAGCTTTCTTGGATGAAACCAGAAATCCGGGATGACCTGATTTTTCTCGGCAGCCAATTCGCCCACAGCATGGAAGCGTTCTTCCGCGGACAGATCATCATCGGGCTGATCATGGGAGTGCTCCTCGGGATCGGTTTTTCGATCGCTGGGATCAACTTCGGGTTTCCGCTCGGTCTCTTGATCGGGCTCCTCAACATCATCCCCTACTTCGGGACAATGATCGGGCTGGCCACGGTGCTTCCGATCGCCTGGCTCCAACCCGAGGGCGGACCGATCCTCGCCGCGATCGGTCTCGGGATCTTCATCGCCGTGCAAATGCTCGAAGGCTATTTCCTCACCCCGCGGATCATGGGCGATAAAACCGGTCTCCACCCGCTCACCATCATCATTGCCATTTTCTTCTGGGGGATCGCCTTGGGCGGTATTCTGGGAATGATCCTGGCCATCCCCCTCACCGCTTTCTTTGTCGTCGCCTGGCGCCTTCTGCGGGAAAAATATCTGGAACGCTGGCTGGGTGCCGATGATGCCGATGCGGGAGATCCGGTGGACCGTGAGGCGATTGGGCAGTGAGGCGGTTTTCGGTGAGTCGGTTGTCGGTTAGTCGGTAGTCGGTTGTCGGTGAGTCAGTAGACAGTTGTCGGTATTCAGTTCGACTGGGGCGTTGAGGGAAACTCAAACCAGGGACCGAGAACCGAGAACTGGGGGGACTCATTCCTTGAAATGGCGGAGAGCGGAGGGCGGCCAAGCTTTGCTTGGAGGTTTGAGGATTGGGTCGAGAGCTGGAAGCTCTCGCTACTTTGGTTTTCCGGAAGGGCTAACGGATTGAGCTGGGGACGAAAGGGATTCCCTGGGAGATGGTTTGGGATCGAAGGGGAACGAGGGCACAGGCCCTTCGGCACGCTCAGGATTGATAACTGGCAGCCTGTGGGTGCGTTAGAGTAGAACAGGCAGCCTGCCTGTTTCGCGAGGGAGCGGCGGGGACGTGGATGGGGGTCGGTAATCAGTGCTCTGTGGGCGGTGAACGGTCGTCGGCTAGACGGTTTTGGGAAGAGCCGCGGGGCCAAGCTTTTGCTTGGAGGTTTGAGGATTGGGTCGAGAGCTGGAAGCTCTCGCTACTTTGGTTTTCCGGTCGGGGCTAACGGATTGAGCTGGGGGTGAAAGGGATTCTCCGGAAGATGGTATGTGACCGACGGGGAACGAGGGCACAGGCCCTTCGGCACGCTCAGGATTGATAACTGGCAGCCTGTGGGTGCGTTAGAGTAGAACAGGCAGCCTGCCTGTTTCGCGAGGGAGCGGCGGGGACGTGGATGGGGGTCGGTAATCAGTGCTCTGTGGGCGGTGAACGGTCGTCGGCTAGACGGTTTTGGGAAGAGCCGCGGGGCCAAGCTTTGCTTGGAGTCTTGAGGATTGGGTCGAGAGCTGGACGTGTCCTGCGAAGCTACTAAGCGAAGCACGGAAGCTCTCGCTACTTTGGTTTTCCGGCGGGGCTCGAACTCTCGCTATAAAAAAAGGTTCATCGTCATTTCCCGGGGAAAGCATGCTTAATCTTGAGGAAGAAGTATTCCGTATCCCTGAAGCCATAAGCGGTTCTTTTGATGACCTTGATCTTGTTGTTCATGCCCTCGAGCACGCTGGTGTTGAGTGGGTATTTGGCTGAGGCTATGATTCCACGGAGGTAGGGTCTGAGTTTATCAGCGAAGGCGAGCAGGGGTTTGATTTTGGACTCACGGCACATCCTCCACCATGTGCGCCAGCGTTTGAAGGCGCCCCAGATGCTTGAGCTTCGCCATAGTTCTTTGAGCTGTTCTTTCAGGACGTAGACTTGAGCCAAGGATTGGTTGGCATTCATCAGCTCTTCGAGCCTGACAAGTTCTTCTTCATTGAGGTTGTCCTTGTTCTTTAGAAGTAACCATCGGCTACGTTTGACCGCTCTGCGAGCCGACTTGTTCTGCCTTAGTTCATTGGCCTGATCCACGCGGACTCGGTCGATGACTTCACGGCCGTATTTGGCAACGACATGAAAAAGGTCGTAGACGACTTCCGCATTCGGGCAGTGCATCTTCACCTCCAGGTCAAAGGCGCTGTTCTGATCCATCGCGACCGCTTCGATTTGATCGCAGTGTTCGCCCAGTGATTCAAAGAAGGGGCGTATGGATTCGCGACTGCGCCCTTCACCGATCCAAAGCACTTGCCGAGTGTCCGCATCGGCTACGACGGAGGCGTAGCGGTGCCCCTTGTGCAATGCGAACTCATCCATGACCAGAGTTCTGAGCGAACCGTAATCGACTTCAGGCAACTCCCGAACCAACCTAGCTTTGTCAATGCGTTTGACGGTGTGCCAAGGCAA
>NZ_JACHVA010000072.1 GCF_014230055.1 Puniceicoccus vermicola
GTAAGCGTCCGACATTCATCCCCCTCCACGAGTATTGATGGTGACGACTTCTAAACCAATATGGTCACCATTGCTACATGCAGATGGTGACGACATCTATATCATTGCTGCCAGTTATGAGGCAGGAGTTTGATTTGCTCTTTCTTTTCGGGCGTCTTGGGAGCCTTGGTGAGGACATCGGGCAGCCATGCATGGGGATCGACCCCGTGGATCTCGCAGGTCAGGAGCATGGAGTAGATGACGGCGGTTCGCTCTCCGGCGTCGGGAGAGCCGATAAAGAGCCAGTTTTTCTTTCCGATGGCCGAGGGACGGATTTTGTTTTCGACGAGGTTGTTGTCGATCTCGGCTTCGCCGTGATGGAGGTAGCGGCACAGGCATTTCCAGCGCGCCAGAGCGTAAGAGCAGGCCTTTCCGAGGTTGGACTGGGACAGGCAACGATTTTGGGAGATGGTGATCGCGATTTTGAGCCACTTGAGGATGCGCGCCTGGTCCACTTTCCGCTGCCGGGCTCTCTCGACCGGAGAGAGTCCCTGCTTGCGGTATCGTTCTTCAAAGTCGTAGAGCCTGCCGATGAGGCCGAGGATCAGGCTGGCTTCCCTCGGATGGTCGGACCGGGCGTTGAAAAAGCCCCGGCGGGCATGGGCCCAGCAACCCAGATGGATGATGGCTTCAGCGTTCTTGACCAGAGCGTTGTAGGCCTCGTAGCCGTCGGTCTGCAAAAGGCCCGTAAATCCTTCGAGCAAACGGGTTGCTTCAACGTGCCGACGGGACAGCCGCCAGTCGAAGACCACGCCGAGGCCGGGACTGTGGACGACCCACAGGAAGCCTTGGGAGGTTTTGCCTTTTTTGTTGTCGGGATCCTGGAACCGGACGGGAGTCTCGTCGGCTTGGACGTAGCCGCTTTCGAGCAGCTCCTGTCGCATGTGGTTGTAGAGGGGCTTGAGCCAGAAGGCTACCGTTTGCACCCAGTCGGCCATGCTCTGGCGGGAGATCTTCGCACCCCAGCGCTCGAACATCTTTTGCTGCCGGTAAAGGGGAAGATGGTCGATATACTTGCCCAGCACCACCCAGCCGACCAGCCCCGCGGAGGCGTAACTGCCTTGGACGGGCCTTTCGAGGGCCGGAACCACTACCGGAGGGAGGCTTCGCTCGATGCGGTGGCGGAACTTCAGCCTGCGGATGAGGCGCTTGAAGATCTTCGGCGGGGTGATATCGATCTCGAAGGTTTCTTCGGCCCCTATTTGCTCGTAGAGGTCCGGGTCGGCTTTCACCTCCTCGGGGACGATCTCCACGGTCTCGGCAACCGGCACCTTCTCGAAGCGCTCGATGGCACCCTTGGAACGTTGCCGGGCTTTCGAGCGGATATAAGAGACCTCCTGTCGTTCCATTTGCTTTTGCCGGGTCTCCATCTCCTCCAGGGCGAGCAACGCCTGGTCCCGGTCGATTCTTTCGCTTTTGCCTCCCCCGAAGAGCTGACGCTTGAACCAGGCGATCTGCTGCTTGAGCAGGTCGTTCTCCCGTCGAAGCTCGTCGTAGGTAGGCGGCATTGAGTATCCATACAGTGGATACTTAGATCGGACGGTCAATCCCTTTTTCGCTCATACCAGGCTTTTTCGCATCCTTTTTGCAGATCGATTCCGTTCAAGAGCATGGTCACCGCTTCCGGCTTGAGGCTGAGCTTCTTGCCGTCACTGCCCAAAGGCCAACTGAATCGGCCCTTCTCCAGGCGCTTGGCAAAAACCCAGGCCCCGGTCCCATCCCAATAAAGAGCCTTCAGCCGGTTGCGCGCCTTGTTCGTGAACAGGTAAAGCTTCCCCTCCATGGGATCTTCGAAAAGATGCTGCTCGACCACTGCCCACAGTCCATTGAAGCTTTTGCGCATATCGGTCGGCTCTACCGCCAGCACCACCCGCAGCGAATGAGGTAACGAGAGCACCGCTCACCCCCGGATTCGTTCGATTAACCTCCACAGAGCGTCCTCGTCGCCGGTTCGCACCACGAGCCCTCCACCAAGATCGAGCTCGAAACCGCTCTCCGATGCCGATCCGAAGGGAACGACCATCTCCACAAAGTCGCTCCGGTGCGAAGGTCCATTGCGGTCCCTGCTTTTGCGTCTCTGACCCAGCCAGGAAACGAAGGTGTGGTAGTTCACCCCTTCGCGCCGACAAAACTCCTTCTGCGTCAGTCCGCAGCCCTCGTAGGCCTCCAGCAAACGCTCACGTTCGCCATCGGACAGAACCTTACGGCCCCGTGAATCTCGCTTCGGTTCTACCTCAGGTGTCGCTTCAATCGCTTCCATGCCCGGCAGTATGCCAGAATAGACATCGATTGGGAATGAGGTCGACTAACGGACGCTTACTATTAATCGCCGCAATTCTGCTCTTTAGCTCTGGATGTGACGAAAACGAAAATAAAAATGAAGCGGCAGCCGAATGGCCTTCATTCTGGACGTCTGAACCTGGTCACGATACGTGGCCATATCAATACTCCCCATCACTACTGTCCAGTTAGGAAGTCGTTGAAGTTGAGTTGGTTAGATAATTGAGTTTCGTCAAAATTTGTGAAGGATTCTGTAAATAGCTGATTGATATGAACTTTCTGAAAAGCGTTAACACTCAGAACTTGCAGAATCCGGGTCAAACTGTGGTCGAGGCAGAGAGTCTTTTTGAGACTGGCGACGAGAAGATAGGTGCAGATGGCGATCCAAATTTGGGTTCTGACGGCATTGTCCGAGGTTCCGAAGAAGGACTTGATCCGCAGGTTCTGTTTGATCCATTTGAAGAAAAGTTCGATCTGCCAGCGGCTCTTGTAGACCAAGGCGACGGTCAATGCTGGGATGGAAAAATTGTTGGAAAGGAATACCAAGTCCTTGCCAGTCTCCTCGTCGAAGAAACGAACTCGACGCAAAGCAATGGGATATCGTTCCTTGGACAGGGCTCCGCTCAGACCGATTGTTTGATCGCTGCGCAGACCTGTGATTTTGGCAACTCTGCGGGACTCCCGGACATAGCAGTCGAGGTTGCGTTTGGCACGGATAACGAAGAACGCTCCGGCCTGGCTGAGGCCGAAGAGTCGACCGAAGTCGAGGTATCCACGATCCATTACATAGATCGTTCCGGGAGAGACTGGCATTCGGTCGAGGAAAGACACATCGTGTTCCCGTCCCTTCGTAACGTCGATGAACAGCGGGATAGAGCCTTGAAGTTCGAACTGCGTGTGGATCTTTACCGCCGCTTTCGTGGAACGAAAGTCCGCCCAAGGGAAGAGAGTCAGGCAAAGATCGATGGTGCTCGAATCGACCGCGACGACCATGCCATCGAGACCCATCGGGTTCGTCTCGCCTGCCTAAAGTCTCCGCGTCCTTCGAATGAGGATATGAGCCATGGCTTCGTAGACGCGCCAGTCCCTCCATTGGTTGGCATATGCCAAATTGGTGCGGGTAATGTTGCCGCGAAACCCCATCGCGTAAGCGTTTTGATTCCCGCGCAAACAAGCCTCGATCTCGCGCAACCCCTCCCGGTAAGTCAACTGGGCAAAGACCATGGCAAGGAATTGGTCGCGTGCGGTAAATCCGCGACTGCTCTTGGGCATCGGGTAAAGCTTGATGCATCGGTCGAACTCCTTCCGGTCCAAGCCATCGGTAATCTGAGTAAAAACGAGCCTGCCAGCGTTCATCCGTTATTGAGAACGAATGCGACGGAAGGTCGCCAGCCGATTCAAATGCGTGACAACCTTTATCCTGT
>NZ_JACHVA010000073.1 GCF_014230055.1 Puniceicoccus vermicola
TCACGGGGCCGTAAGGTTCTGTCCGATGGCGAACGTGAGCGTTTGCTGGAGGCCTACGAGGGCTGCGGACTGACGCAGAAGGAGTTTTGTCGGCGCGAAGGGGTGAACTACCACACCTTCGTTTCCTGGCTGGGTCAGAGACGCAAAAGCAGGGACCGCAATGGACCTTCGCACCGGAGCGACTTTGTGGAGATGGTCGTTCCCTTCGGATCGGCATCGGAGAGCGGTTTCGAGCTCGATCTTGGTGGAGGGCTCGTGGTGCGAACCGGCGACGAGGACGCTCTGTGGAGGTTAATCGAACGAATCCGGGGGTGAGCGGTGCTCTCGTTACCTCATTCGCTGCGGGTGGTGCTGGCGGTAGAGCCGACCGATATGCGCAAAAGCTTCAATGGACTGTGGGCAGTGGTCGAGCAGCATCTTTTCGAAGATCCCATGGAGGGGAAGCTTTACCTGTTCACGAACAAGGCGCGCAACCGGCTGAAGGCTCTTTATTGGGATGGGACCGGGGCCTGGGTTTTTGCCAAGCGCCTGGAGAAGGGCCGATTCAGTTGGCCTTTGGGCAGTGACGGCAAGAAGCTCAGCCTCAAGCCGGAAGCGGTGACCATGCTCTTGAACGGAATCGATCTGCAAAAAGGATGCGAAAAAGCCTGGTATGAGCGAAAAAGGGATTGACCGTCCGATCTAAGTATCCACTGTATGGATACTCAATGCCGCCTACCTACGACGAGCTTCGACGGGAGAACGACCTGCTCAAGCAGCAGATCGCCTGGTTCAAGCGTCAGCTCTTCGGGGGAGGCAAAAGCGAAAGAATCGACCGGGACCAGGCGTTGCTCGCCCTGGAGGAGATGGAGACCCGGCAAAAGCAAATGGAACGACAGGAGGTCTCTTATATCCGCTCGAAAGCCCGGCAACGTTCCAAGGGTGCCATCGAGCGCTTCGAGAAGGTGCCGGTTGCCGAGACCGTGGAGATCGTCCCCGAGGAGGTGAAAGCCGACCCGGACCTCTACGAGCAAATAGGGGCCGAAGAAACCTTCGAGATCGATATCACCCCGCCGAAGATCTTCAAGCGCCTCATCCGCAGGCTGAAGTTCCGCCACCGCATCGAGCGAAGCCTCCCTCCGGTAGTGGTTCCGGCCCTCGAAAGGCCCGTCCAAGGCAGTTACGCCTCCGCGGGGCTGGTCGGCTGGGTGGTGCTGGGCAAGTATATCGACCATCTTCCCCTTTACCGGCAGCAAAAGATGTTCGAGCGCTGGGGTGCGAAGATCTCCCGCCAGAGCATGGCCGACTGGGTGCAAACGGTAGCCTTCTGGCTCAAGCCCCTCTACAACCACATGCGACAGGAGCTGCTCGAAAGCGGCTACGTCCAAGCCGACGAGACTCCCGTCCGGTTCCAGGATCCCGACAACAAAAAAGGCAAAACCTCCCAAGGCTTCCTGTGGGTCGTCCACAGTCCCGGCCTCGGCGTGGTCTTCGACTGGCGGCTGTCCCGTCGGCACGTTGAAGCAACCCGTTTGCTCGAAGGATTTACGGGCCTTTTGCAGACCGACGGCTACGAGGCCTACAACGCTCTGGTCAAGAACGCTGAAGCCATCATCCATCTGGGTTGCTGGGCCCATGCCCGCCGGGGCTTTTTCAACGCCCGGTCCGACCATCCGAGGGAAGCCAGCCTGATCCTCGGCCTCATCGGCAGGCTCTACGACTTTGAAGAACGATACCGCAAGCAGGGACTCTCTCCGGTCGAGAGAGCCCGGCAGCGGAAAGTGGACCAGGCGCGCATCCTCAAGTGGCTCAAAATCGCGATCACCATCTCCCAAAATCGTTGCCTGTCCCAGTCCAACCTCGGAAAGGCCTGCTCTTACGCTCTGGCGCGCTGGAAATGCCTGTGCCGCTACCTCCATCACGGCGAAGCCGAGATCGACAACAACCTCGTCGAAAACAAAATCCGTCCCTCGGCCATCGGAAAGAAAAACTGGCTCTTTATCGGCTCTCCCGACGCCGGAGAGCGAACCGCCGTCATCTACTCCATGCTCCTGACCTGCGAGATCCACGGGGTCGATCCCCATGCATGGCTGCCCGATGTCCTCACCAAGGCTCCCAAGACGCCCGAAAAGAAAGAGCAAATCAAACTCCTGCCTCATAACTGGCAGCAATGATATAGATGTCGTCACCATCTGCATGTAGCAATGGTGACCATATTGGTTTAGAAGTCGTCACCATCAATACTCGTGGAGGGGGATGAATGTCGGACGCTTACGTTGCTGACAGCCTACCTGCGTCCTTCGGACCGGGACGCGGCCTTGCACTCGGCGGCAATCCTGAAGCTGTTGGTTGCCAGAGTGCGTCGGCAGTGGCCGCAGGTGCGGATCATCTTTCGGGGCGACAGCGGTTTTTGCCGGGAGCGGACTCTTGCCTGGTGCGACCGTAACGGCGTCGACTATGTCGTAGGACTGGCCCGCAACGAGGTGCTCTTGCGGGAGATCGCACCTTTAATGGAACGGGCCCGGCAAGAGCACGAGAAGACCGGCCAGAAACAACGCCTTTTCGGCGGCTATATCTACGGAGCCAAGACTTGGACTCTCAAGCGACACGTCATCGCCAAAGCCGAACACTCGGACAAGGGGGCCAATCACCGGTTCGTGGTCACCTCCCTCGAAGGGAACGAGCAGGACATTTACCAGAAGATCTACTGCGCCCGAGGTGAGATGGAAAACCGGATCAAAGAACAAATGACCCTCTTCAGCGAGCGCACCAGTGCCGGACATTGGTGGGCAAACCAATGGAGACTGATCCTCTCGGCCTACGCTTACACACTCTGGGAGTGCGTTCGCCGTATCGGCCTTGAAGGCACAAAGTTTGTCCGGGCCCAATGCGCCACTTTGCGACTGAAGTTCCTCAAAATCGGTGCGGTTATCGACAATGGCGTGCGGGTCTTGAGACTTCAACTTCCCTCGGCCTTTCCCCTGAAGGATCACTTCGTCCAAGCCCTCGCACGACTGCGACCCACATAACGCCCCGCCATTGAGAACCAACCCACGTTCCGAATAAGCGCTGGGGTAAGGGGAAACTGTGTCTCCACCGACTTATGAACTCCAAAAACACCACACAAGGCCCAACTTTCAGACACTGATTCAAGATCAACAGCGATCACCTCACTTCGCAGAGCCTTCATGAGAAATGCGGGCTAACCATTCAGGATCTCAAAATGTTGCAAAACGGCAAATGGTCTTTGCTGAAAAGTTTTTCCTGGGCCGAAAAGGCAACTCTGCATGTTTGGAAAGGGTCGATCCAATGCATTGCCCAGACCTTTTCACGATCCCCCTATTCCAATTTCGAATCCGGTATTGAACATTACGACAGAAAGGGAGAACATCCCCTAAAGACTTTTCCGCTCTCCGATAACCCCACCATTCCACCTTGAACCTCCAGTACATCGCAGACAAAGCCGGCGTATCCCGGATGACGGTTTCCCGAGCACTACGGAACCATCCCGAGGTAAGCGAGTCCACGAAAAGAAAAGTTCTAGAAGTCGCCGAAGAACATGGGTACAGCCCAAATCCGATGGTCTCGATTCTGATGTCGCAGGTGGCCCGATCAAAACGCGCGACATACAGGCCCACCCTGATCTTTGCTGTCAGCGGCCAACGATTTTCGGCTAGTGAAGTGGAAGCCGGCCGATCCGGAGGATCAATCATTGGCGCCCGCAACCGTGCCGCAGAACTCGGCTACAACTTGGAAGTCATGGAATTTCAATCGAATAACATGTCGCAGAAACGATTCAGCGACATACTGGCGGCACGTAGAACACCGGGACTCATTATTTCCCCTTCAGAAGATCCCCACGCTAACTACTCCTTTGATTTCAAGAACATCTCCGCAGTCGCTATTGGGTACAGTATCCGCGAACCGAAACTGAATCGAGTCTGCCTCGACTACTACGTCTGCATGATGAAAACACTCGAAAGCCTTTGGCAGGAGGGATATCGACGATTCGGCCTCATATTGCGGGAAGAAACCGACAGCCGTATTCTTCACCTTTGGAGCTCAGGATTTCTTACGTTTCACTGGAGTAACGCCCAACAAGGTCGGGACAATATTTTAATTACCGAGACTCTGAAAGAACCCCAATTTGCTTCTTGGTTCAAAAAATCACGTCCCGAAGTGATACTCTCTTATAACGATACTGAATACTGCGAGTGGGAACGGAAACTAAGATCCCCCAAAACACGGCCATGCCGATTCGTACACCTAGATCAGGATTTTATCCATAACGAGAATGCACTGATTGGATCGATTGAATCAGCACGCTATGAACTCGGTCAGGCAGCCGTCGATCAGCTGGTCGGCCTGATTAAACGCAATAGCACGGGTATTCCGAAAAGGCAGCATACTGTGCTCATCGAGCCCAGATATCTACCCACCCAATCGTCACCTCAGGAACCTACTGAGAAGAAGAAAAAATCACTTCCGGCGACTTAAGAACCAGAATTGCGTCCAGGACGGTTTTCTCCCGAGCCGCAATGCGGAGGGTCACCTCCCCCGCTTCCAGAAAAATAGGTTCAAACCAAGCCTTGTTTCTCAACTCTTGGACACGGGAAACTCCGGCCCAATTCCAACCAGGGGCGCAACGGAACTGAGTTTCGACCAACGGATCGTCATTGATCGCAAAAAATACAGAATTGTGGCTTCCGGCTGGCACTTTGGCGAAGAGACGGACTGCAAGAAAATAGATCCCATCCTCTGGACAATTGAATGTCGCAGTGAGAACCTTGTCAGGAACGGCCGAAAAATCATCCGCTTCCGAGAATAAGACGGTTTTCCCGGAAAGTGCGCCTTCTCTCTCCACAACTTCAAATTTTTCCACACCCGACATACTCTCGGCGTCAATGAAAGCCACAACATCGTCGCCCTCCTTTTCAAACGAAGCGGACAAAGGTTTCTCCGAATTCTCAACGATCACGGGAACGGAAAGACCGTCTTTCAATTTCACGAGAAAAGCTCCAGACCTTTCCTCGATCTTCTCATCGGCCACGCGGGAAATCCGCAGCGTGACTGGATTTCCCGGTCCAACGACATTCGCACTTGTTTCTACGTCAAACCAAGAGAACGCTTCGTTCTTTAAGATCTGAAACTCCAGAGGCTCCGTATCGGCCAGGGAGATCTTCACTTCAACCGGCGCTTCATCCTGTAGCTGGATCCGCCTACGCGAGAGTTCTACCCCCGATTCGCGGAGAGGCATTTCACCGGAAATACCGGGGCGAAGCCCAAAGTCGGGAAATCCTGGAAACGGAGCCGCGATTGCAGCCCCCGGAGATTCATTTGCCAAAGTAAAATCACCACCCATCGAATCTTCAAACAACGGAACTCCTGCAACACCCTCTTCCTCCAATCCCTCCGCAATCAGCCAGCCCCGGTAATTCTCCAAATATTCCGAGTCTGAAGACCAAAACAAGTTCCGATCGAGACGCAAATCCCCATACGCCGCGTTAAACGCAATGATTGCACCTTTCGGAAAAAGGACATTGTTTTGCACGACATAGGATGCAGCCAAAGATCGGCTCGCGGGAAATCCACCCAGCCTCCCAGAACGGTAAATCGTATTATTGAGGAAATAAACGCTTCCATCTTCAACGGAGCGGTAGTTGGTTTTCAACGCATCACCGAAGAGCCCTAAACGGTCCCCGGAGTTCACAATCAAATTGTTGAAGAGATAGCTCGGACCGTGAAATGAAGGAGCGGTACTGATTCCCGCAAACGTTCCTTCTATCAGATTTCCCCATACCCTCATATTCATCTGTCCGCCATCGAGCTCCACCCCATCGTCGTTCCCAAAGAGCATAGCATTCCCATAGATGTCCGCATCCTTGCGAAAACCTCCCTCAGGGCTACCGTTCCGAGCCGATTCAATAACGTCATTCCAACGATGGCGATTCGATCCAATCATGTCGTTGTAGCGGATAACGGTGTTCTCGTTCTCGATTACATAGATTGCACTAGGACCAGTCGGATGAGAGAAGGCCCACGAATTCGATGTCCCTCGTGGATCGTGAATATAGCAATACTCAACGACCACCGAATAGCATCGCTCGATCAAAATTCCGGCATCCCGATTAATCAGGTTTCCGTCCTCATCCAAAAACTGTCCTCGCAGATCGTAACGCCTCTCTCCGACTCGGCCCCAACCGGAGATATCGCAGTTGCGTATTCGCACATGACGGGAATCCGCAATGCTTACCGCATTGTAACGTCCACCTTTGATCGTGAGCCCTTCGAGAATGACATACTCGACATCATTGAGGGTGACCGCATTCGGACTCTCTGAGCCTCCCTCGATTTCGCCGTTGGACACATATCGTATCCATCCATCAGGCGACCCACTTTCTACAATATGAACAGGCCCTTTTGCTAAAGAAACCGTCTTCGCCACGGGCACCTCCGATGACAGAGTCGAAAATGTTTCTCGGGCCAGTCGGTCTTCACCGAGCCAAACCGCGACCTCATACTCGCTACCCTCACGCAGACCGAGAAGGGAGTTCCGTGGAACCGGGAGGTTTTCAGTCCAAACAAGTTCCGGAGCGATTTCCCAAGTCTCCACTCCGGACTCCCTGTATTTCACTCTGTATTCAAGAGTTTCTGCATTACGCAAATAGATCCCCGCGCTTTCGAAACTTGGTTCCACTTCTATCGTCAAGGCCGCCACGAACTGCGACAACCCGATCACGGCGAATACCCCTCCGATGCAACGTTCAATCTTCATCGATCGCATAAATTCTGAGGTTCCTGTAAATTGCCTTGGTCCAACGCATTTGACGCAAACCGAACCATCCCGCCCCGAGGACCTCTCCATAAGAAGCTCCATCATCCTGCCAATCGATCGACAGTTGTCCATCCACGGCCAACTGAATTCTACCCCCGACTTTACTCAGTACGACACGATGAGTTTTCGTGCTCTCCGGCGGGATTCCTTCCGGGCCATTTGAAACTAGATAAAAACCACTATTCTTGCGCAGGTTCGCCGTCGATCTGCCCGGATTCGCTTCGCTATCCGCATAATACGAAATATGATAACAATCGATATCTCCACCATGATACTGTTTAAAATCACCATCCCGAGGAGTAACGTCCTGATCGAAAACGGAAACACCATCCGGGCCAGTCGCTGAGAAGAAGACAATGTTCAGTCCATATTCGCTGAGAATCTCCACCTCCCATTCGGCCACAAAGTTCTCCGGCAGCCTGCGGTCCAGCCAATAGACTATGTGACCATCGGAACGCTCCGGGCGAGTCGACTCCATGACCATCCCTTCAGCAGTATATTCGACCTTACCAGGCCCCTCCATAATCCAGTCTTTCGAATCCTCCGGACGAGTCATCGCATTCTCATAAACCATAGAAAGCTTGTCCCGGGAAACCTGAATCTCCCCCAAATCTTCCGCCCCGAGGAGGTGATCGGATTGCCCCGAATACTGCGCAGACAGTAGGCTATTGATTTCTTCTTCGTTCAACGGTTTATCGTAGAGACGCACTTCGCTAATCCCAATATCGGGAAGCAACCGAGCCACGATTCTTTCCAGGACCGGGGCCTCCATACCCGGTTCGAAACGTGGCAGATCAGCCCCACTCGGACGTCCATCAAAATAAAGGTTCTGCAGACCCTTGTCCGTATCCCACACCACTGCCAAATGATGCCAACGGGGTCCATTGATTCGAGGCGTCTGAATTCGCATATAACCTCCAAAATCGTAAGGACCTCTCCAATTCATGAACATTCCCCAAAATTGAGGCCATAGCCCGACCGACAGGTCAATGACCTTGGGGGAGGAGACCAGGGTTTCCTTCCATTGCTCGTTGCCCGGGGCACTTTGATAGTCTCGATCCACATAGAACCAGAAACCCAGAGTCCCCGAGCTCATTTTGGTCTTCGCGTCGAGATTCGCGGAGACTTCGACAACACCTTCCATAGCCATCGCTCCGGCAACATCTTCAAAGGGGCCGGGAATCTCCGTCACTCCGTCAACTCCCATTCCGGGTGTTCGAATGCGAAGGATAGGCTCCAACACCACCATTCTAGATGGGTCGAAAGATTCAGCCAGTTCCGGCGAGGTTTCGGCCAGCATCTCGAAAACCCAGGACGCTACCAGACGACTTCCATCCTTCGAGAAATGAGTTCTATCCACCGCCTTGTGGGGTGGTCCTAAACGATCGGTCGCGGGTTCTCCCATCGCGAGGTATTCCCGTGTGCTCCGCGCGTGGAGATCCAAAACGAGTGTTCCCGTCTCTTCGCCAACGATTCGCACCGACTCCGCATACGGTGCCAAAGAATCACGAAGGTTTCCCTGCGAATCGAAGGTTCGCCGCGCGACGGGCGTCAATAGCACCACCCTGGCCCCACTTTCCCGAGCTTCCGCAATGTATTGGCGTAAATGCTCCCGATACTCTGTCTTGGCATCACTCGCACGTTCCGGCCCCTTCCCCGGTTGATCATTATGGCCGAACTGAATCAGGACCCAATCCGCGTCGTAGCTTAACGCATCATCCCATCTACCCTCGGTTCGAAAACTGCGCGAGCTTCTTCCTCCCTTGGCCGTATTGATAACCTTCACACCCGGCTTGGCCATTTGACTCAATGCCCATCCCCATCCCGCTTGATCTCTACTCGACAGCGCATCGACCACCGTAGAGTCGCCAACCAGAACAATTGTTGAAGACGGACTCTTTTCGAGGGCCGACTCAGACCGCGACAAACCTGCGGTGGAGATCAGACAGAGAGAACAAAAACAGAGCAGACGCATAGGGGTATAAGTAGAGTCAAAGGTTAAAGACCAACGAAACAACCTCATACCCATGATCCACTCCTGGGACCAGAAGCCTTTTTCGTTACTCGTATCAAATCCACACCGCTCGTTCTAGTTTCCCCTCTCAACCGGAAGGGATTCGTCGATACGAGTAACGAAATATCCCCATGGACTCTCCCTCCCTCCTTTTTCATATTCAAAATCTCGCTATGCTTGCCCCCTCTTTTCTTTCTCATGCGCCCCCCCACCCTAAAACCTCGTCAAGGGGATTCGCTCTCGTCATCTCACTATCGCTTCTCGCATTCTTGGTAGCGATATTGTTAAGCCTCTCCGTCTTGGTTTCCGTCGAAGCCAGCCAGCAGACCACCCAAAGCCAGATCCTCGGAGCCCGGACAAACGCTCTCCTCGGCGCTAGAGTGGCGATCGGAAAGCTACAGAAAACGATCGGCCCCGATAACATCCTTACCTCAAACGCATCCCTTGCGGCTAACCCAGTCCCCGAAAAGTCCAAATGGCTCGGAGTTTTACCCAGCGATGGGACCGGAAGCATTTCTTGGCTCGTTTCGGGGAACGAGAACCCGGAAACCAATAGTAACGCCGCCACATCCACCAAACTTCCGGGTTTTGGAGCGACCCGCGTTCCCCAAGTTCCCGTACAGACGAGCTTGAATGAAGGAAACTTTTCATTCTGGGTATCCGACCTTTCACAAAAGGCCCGAATCGACCTCACCGATTCGAGGATTACCGCCACCGACTACGACATCCCGGACGATTCATCCCTGTTGGCCCCGCAGACTTTTGGTATACCCCTCCTCGCGGACCTCTCTCCACTGGCCTCACTCGGAGAAAAAACTCCAGCCGGAGCCGAGCTCCGGACCCGAGCAAAATCCGCTACCCAATATGCAGAATTTGGTCATTTGGTCCCTCCGCAGGCGCTCGTCGATCATTTCCACAATCTCACTGCATTTAGCTATGGTCTGTTCACGAACGTGGTCGATGGGGGATTAAAAACCGACCTCACTACCTACGTCACAGACACCGCCTCTCCCCTCACCGACATTTATACCAATGGCCCCCCTTGGGCTCTCTACCAAGATTTCCTAAGACTCGGGCAATCCGTAGACGTAAACGGAATCACTCCTGCGGTTCGTAACCCATTGACTACAGCTGGAGCGCAGGATCTCGCCCATCCTAATTCGCACGGAATCGTTCCCGTAATCTTCTTCTGGCAATTTGGGATGAGCGTAGTCCCACAACCACCGCAAACCTACGGCCCGGACGATACGATTCCCCTCGCTCTTCGAATGGAACCGGTAGTGATCATGCTCAATCCCTACAATGTTCCATTGAAATCGCAAACCTACGTATTGCGCATGCTCTCCGGCGGCGGAAGTTATTTTCCCAGCACGAACACCCAGCGCGAACCAGCCCTCGTTCTGGAGCACGAATCTCATAGCGGATCAAAGACTATCCTCACTCCCAATACCGGAGATGCCAACGGAGTTCAAAACTACGGAAACTACCTCAATGAATGGTTGCCGGACTTCACGGGACATGGCAGCGGATCAGATGGCCGTTCATTTCAGGAAAATTCCTTTCGGGTCGGATTCACCACGTCCTTCGAACCGGGGCAAATCAAGGTATTTGCCCTCGAATCGGATACAACCCTTCCCGGCGCCGGAGAGGATTGGGTTCTCGAGCTCCAAGAAGTCGATGACCCCCTCACTCCCTACTTCGCGACCTCCGGTGATATTACCAGTTCACTTCAGGAGCCATTGACCGGGCGTATGTACGACCAAATCCTCGCCGGATCCCACGATCTCAACTTGAAGCTTCTCGCCGGTTCCGTGGTCATGAGCCTCTATCTGGGCTCCGTCGACAACGAGAATCCGGTTCGATCGGAAAACCTGACCACAACCCAACGCATCGGTTACGATTCCGAATGGTCCAGTGACGAAAGTTACTTCATCGGATCTTACCTCAAAGGTCCCAACGACTGGGTAAATAAAGAAGACGACCCTCCCTCGCACGAGGGACTTAGCAGCCTGCGCAACTACAATCTCCGCTCTCACTATCAACACCAAACACATCCCAATTCGGCGGGAGTGACGGATTTCAAGCAGTCTCCCACCTATTCTCCATTCTCCGATATCGCCTCTCAGTATAACGGTGTCTTCAGCCTCTGGGATCCAGCGATGTTCGATTCCGATACGCTGGAACCTCGTCTCGTACTTTTTCAGCTCCCGACAGAGCCCATTACCTCCCTCGCCGAGCTCCAACACGTAGATTTTTCTCACCACGTGTACGCTCCCGCCTACGCCGTCGGAAACTCCAACGCGAACCCGTGGATTCCCGCATCCGAAACCCGAAGCACCACCAGCGGAATTCAGGACTACTCCTATCTTCTCAACGAGGCACTTTGGGATCATTTCTTTGTTTCCACTCTCGAAGACGACGGAAGCGGAAACCTGATACCGGCAAGTCCTCGCACTACCCTTTACGCTCGAAACGGAACTCCGCCCTCCAACACGGATCTATCGGACCCGAGGTCCGCCGCTTCCCACTTGCTACTCGAAGGGCCTTTCAACGTGAATTCCGATTCCGTTGATGCTTGGACCGCACTCCTCGCCAGTGGATACCAATTCCCAACAAAAGTTCGAGATGCCATTTCGGGAGATCAAGATCTCTTGGACAATCAGGGCAGTCCCTATGGTCGCCATTCCATCCCATCTGGTGGATCCGTTTCCCTGGCGCCTCCCCCTGACAGCTCCGCAGAATACTGGCGAGGCTACCGCGATCTCACGGACCAACAAATCCGTAATCTCGCTGGACAGATAGTCTACCGAATTCGCCAGAAAGGGCCTTTCAATCGTTTGGCCGATTTCATCAATCGCGATCCGTCTTCAAATCTACAAGTCGAACAGCTCAGTGGCATCCTCCAGGCTGCTATCGATTCACAAGTCGTTGTCACCGTCGACGGGGTGGATTTCAATCCCCCGAACATCAACCCTGCCCCTAATTCCGGGAACGCAGTCCAAAGCGTCCACGAAGACCTAGACTACGAGTTCCCCGAGGCTGCCCTCGGGGTTCGCTCCAGCATGGCTCCCGGCTATCTCAGCCAGGCGGATCTCCTCGCGAAGCTGGGACCATACCTTACGGTTCGCGGCGATTCCTTTCTCATTCGAGCTTCCGGTGAAAATACAAATGGCTTTGGAGAAGCGTCGAGGACCTCTGCCCAATGCGAAATTATCGTTCAGCGAGTTCCCGAATACCTTCTCGACCCCACCCAGGATCCAACCGAGCCCGCGAACGCCACCAACGCCATCATGGGCCGCAAATTACAAGTCATCTCTTTTCGTTGGATCGACGAAGAAATGCTTTGAGCGGTGCCCTATTCGACCTTTCCATGAAAACCACATCCCTTGGATTTCTCGCAATTCTTTCCATTCTTCTGCCTCTGCATTCTCAGGAAGCTCCCGTCGTTCAGACGACTCTCAGTTTCGCGATCTGGTACGACGGCGTCAACTTGAGGCCTCTCATCAGACAGGAAGAACCAATATCCGGCTTGGACCTATACGTGCTCAACCAAGAGAAAGTGTACGAATTATCTGCACCCTTCGGACACTTTGGCCGCACCTTGAACTACCAAGGATCCAAGACCGTTCCCCTTTACGACCGTCCTCCGAACCCCAGCCAGGTTTCTCGACCGGTGGCCCTCATTCAGCTCGAAGAAGCAACCGGAGAGAATGCCGTGCTATTGTTTCCGGACCTCTCTCAAGACACGATACGCTACCAAGCGAAAACCTTTGATAGTTCTCTCAACGCCTTCCCACGCGGAAGCCTTTGCGTCGCGAATTTTTTCTCCACGACTCTCTATCTCAAAATCGGGGAAAATCCTGTTAGAATCGACGCGCATCAAACGAAAACGATACGAGTAACTGACCAATTGAATCGTGGCATAAGCCTCTTGGCCGTAGTCAAAGAAGATGGCTCAAACCGTACACTTCCTCTCATTCAAAGGCGAATTCGAATGAATCCCGAGGATCGTCTCTACCTGTTTATCGCTCCTCATCCAACCAAACCGAGAGGAGCCACATTGAGAATCATGAATGCGCCCAAGACTGCACCCGAAGGGAACCTTTCCGTCTTCTAAGAAAAGGTTTGGGGGCCGGAGAGCTTACAACGTTTCGCTAGAATACAATGCCAACTAGAAACATCAAAGCCCAACATACACTCACGGTCGCTCTGGTCGGCGTTACCGGGTACGCGAATATGTATGTTGACCGGTTGGTCTCCTATCATCGAAACGGGAGAATCCGTCTTCAAGCGGCAACCGTCATCAACCCATCCGAAGCTTCTGAAGCCTGTCACGTTCTCCATGAAATCGGGTGCCGGATCTATAGCGACTTCGAAAAAATGATCGCCGAGGAATCAGGTAGAATCGACCTTTGCGCGATTCCCACGGGGATTCACCTCCACTGCCCCATGACCATTGCTGCGCTCAATGCAGGAATGAACGTTCTGGTCGAAAAGCCTCTGACAGCTCGTGCCGACGAAGCCCGTATGATGGTCGAGGCACGCAACCGAAGTGGTCTCGAAATATTCGTCGGATTTCAAACCATGTTCAACCGGAGCCTCTGGGAAACCAAAGATCTATTGACCCGTCAAAAATTCGGGAGAGTCAAAATGATCAAAAGCATCGCTTTGTGGCCCCGCCCCACTACCTACTATACCCGCAACAATTGGGCGGGCAAATTATCAGTCGGCCCAAACACCATATTCGATTCTCCGGTCAACAACGCGATGGCGCATTTCGTCATGATGCCTCTATTCCTCAGCGGCAAAGACATCGAAAACACGGCGTCGATCGTTCAACTGGAAGCCGACGCATTCCGAGCCCAAAACATTGAGAGTTTTGATACCTTTTCAGCCAGAGCCACCACGAACAACGGCATCGAGCTGCTTTTTAACTTTAGCCACTCCACCCAAGAACGCTATCGACCGACCATTGAAGTAGTCTGCGAAGGAGGGACTCTGCAATGGTTCGAAAACGAGAATTACCGATATCCCGATCCCGACAAAGTTTCCGCCCATTCGACCAGAATCGAACCGGTCGACGCTCGAACCGAGATGTTCGAGAATATCTTCAATCGTCTTCAAAACCGACCGGGAAACTGCTGCACTGTCGACCACGCAATGGCCCATACCGAGTTCGTCAATCATCTCCACCACGACCTTATCGTCGCCGAGGTCCCCAAGAATCAGATCTCAAGCGAAATCCGGAACGGTCTCTCCTATAGTTTTGTTCCAGGTCTCGGAGAGCAAATGTTTCACTCCCATCAATCCGGAGAGATTCTTTCGCAAGTCATCCCCAATTGGATACATGAACTACTAAACACCATTCCTGTTAAGTAACATTCAAATTCCAAAAACTATGAAACCGAATGTCATTGTAGTGTTGGCCGACCAGCACCACGCCCAGATGATGGGCTGCGCCGGGCACCCGCAAGCCCTCACCCCGAATCTGGATGCGTTTGCAGATTCCGGGGTGCGATTTTCCTCTGCTTACGCTCAGAATCCGATCTGCACACCGAGTCGCATGAGTATTCTAAGCGGGCAATACTGTATGAATCATGGTTACTACGGTCTTTCCGGGCCGAGCCCCAAACACCTGGACAACCTATTCCGTCACTTCAAGAGGAATGACTACCGAACCGCCTGCTATGGGAAGATGCACTTGCCAGATTCCCCGCGAAACTGGATTGCAGACGATGTTGACGAGTTTTGCGATGCTTACGAAAGAGCCGATGGGGCACGAGGAGAGTCTGAGTACCTGCAGCACCTTGAATCGAAAGGAATACGAAATCTCGAAGACAGCTGGCACAATCCTCACCACTACGGAGAGTCCAGCATAAGCCTCGATGCGAGGCCGTCGGATTTACCGTACGAAGACACCATGGAAATGTGGAGCCTGGAGAAGGCCAAACGTTTCATGAAACAATCCGACAGCGACCCGTTCTTCGTCGAGCTTTGCTTTCAAAAACCTCACCATCCTTTGTTGCCACAAAAGAGATTCTGGGACCTTTATTCACCAGATTTGGATCTACCCGACAACATCAATGCGAATCCGGGACATAGGCCTCCACATTTTCAGGATGCTTACCACGAATTTCATTCCATGAAGTGGGACTACGCGAAAGAAGGTGACCCCTTTGAAGACGGTGCCCGCCGCGCATGGAGGGGAACTCTCGCCTGTATTTCTCAGATCGACGACGTTTTCGGAAAGCTTCTAACATTTCTCGAGGACAACGGTTTGTCGGAGAATACCATCGTTATTTACGGTAGTGATCATGGTTGTTATCATGGCCTTCACGGTATCGTCGAAAAGGCTCCCGGAATCTGTTCCGAATCTGTCTGCAAGGTCCCCCTCATCTGGAAGGTCCCTGGGACCACTCCTGAAGGACGAATCTGCGATTCTCTCGTAGAGAACATCGATATAGCCACCACCCTGCCTTCGCTCTGCAACATTCCAGAAATGGAAAGCGCGGACGGATGCAATATCATCCCATTGCTAAAAGGTTCCCAGGAACCGGTCAGAGAGATAGCCGTCACCGAGAACCCGTGGACAAAAGCTCTACGCTACGGAAAATGGCGCTATGTATACTACCCGAAACAGGTCTTCGGCTCTTCGAAAATCGGAGAACTTTACGATATTGAATCCGACCCATGGGAAACGAAGAACCTCTACGATGACGATGTCTATTCGTCAGTCCAGTTGCATTGCCAGAGACTTCTGCTGGATTGGGTCATAACGAGACGCCGCAGCGTCACTGCACAAGTCACAATCAAGGAGCCTCAAGTCTCCAGCTATCAAAGAGGCGCTTTTTTTCGCTATCCAGTCTGTGAAGACGGAACCGCCCCCAATTTTGCGCAACCTCGAAATCGCTCCAACCTTCATCAACGCTATCTGTAGGTATTCAGGGCGGTGCCGTAAGAATTTTTCCGTGCAAAACAAAAGCCTCCGGCTCTAAACCGGAGGCTTCAATTATGGAAATCTGTATAAACTTCCCGCCTATTTCCGACGGGAAGAGCCACGCATCGAAATGACTCCCGCAGTAACGACCAGTCCCAGGAGGAGCCCCGCCGATTCGGGTTCGGGAATCGAATTCAATTGGATATTATCGACCCAAGATTCATAGGTGGAATCGGTGTTGGCCCCCGTTCCAAGACGAAACTGATTGGTATTAATTCCCTCCAGTCCATTTGGCTCGTAGAAATCAAATACGGCCTGACTTCCTCCCACAGTGAGCGCCGTTCCATCGACGCTGACCGAATATCCGGGAGTGATTCCCGCAAAGTCCCAGCTCACCGTTACAGTAAGTTGCTCACCGTAAGAGAAACCTTGGTCGGTCTCGGTCCCGCTATCACCATTCTGATAAACATTAAATGAGGGAGTTCCATTACCCGAGCCAATCAAAAGCCGGATCGCACCTTGCCCATTAATCCTACCCACAGATGATGATCCAACGTTCGATCCGAGGCGCAGATCGAGAAAAGTCGAATTCACCTGAATATCAAAAGTCAGCGAGCCCTGGTCGACCAATTCCTCTCCGTTGGTCTGGAACCAGACACCTGGCGAAGTATCGGAGGTATCCGGGGCGTACAGATACAAACTCTTTCCACCGAATGGATTCTCCGGCGTGTAGTTTGTATCCTGGACTTCAATGATGTTTCCGCCTGACGAAGCTCCTGTAAACGAGGAGCGCTCCGCTGGAGCGGATCCTACAGTATCACTTTCGAAATCAATATCCATCAGGGTTTGGGAAAATGCGGCCGGAGCACACGAAAGAGATAGGACGAGAGGGAGCAGTAGTGTTTTCTTCATGGTATCTATTGGATTGGGGTTAGTATGATTAAACTAAATTACGTTTAAAGTAAGGGGTCGATGTAAGGTTTCAAAACTTACCGATCGTTATTCGTAACGAAACGAAGGTCAGAGTCGTCGAAGCGAAATTCTCGAGACCATTTTGCCGTCTCTCCAGGATCGAGCTTCGTCGCAAAATAAAGCTCCGGACAGAACTGGCCGCGATCCTGATAACAATGAAGCGCCTCCACGCTGGGCGAGAGAGACAGACTCACCGAAATTCCACTTGGGAAAAAGGCAAGCCGTAGCAAACTACTTTGCTCCTCCTCTATCGCCCGGTATCGCTGAATCCTGGGTTTTTCTACCGGCGAATAGGTGAAACTCTCTCCAGACTCAATTCCCGACCCAATCGGCTCCCATGAGAAAGATGTGGCCAATTCAATCGTCTCCGCACCCTCGGGAACGGAAAAGAAAGCATGATTGTATTGATCGAATGAGATCGAGGTTCCGCTCAGGTTTTTCAACGAATACTCGATCAACAGATTAGCAGGCGGATCGATTGTAATTCTCTTGGAATATTCGTAACGAACTCCTCCGCTAGAATCGACGCTCTGGGTAGCATGCCACCAGTCAGCCCCAACGTCGCGTTTCGAGGGAAATACCCTCTGAACTCGATGGGGTTGCGCGTTCATATAATGGGGTTTCGCCGCATGAAAGGCTTCCATCTCCCCCACCCCGATTTTAACAAAGTCCCGCGTTGCTTCCAACGGATCCCAGCCCAGGATTCCCAACCCCGAAGCACTAAATTCATCGACCAGACCATCTGAGGTTAAAAACTCTCGCCCTTTCCATTGAACGGAGGAAACCCGGCCCAAACGATCGAATCTCCGATCTCCATAGCGGGTTTCGAAATGCGGATCGGTCCGGATAACCACCTGAAAATCTCCCATCTGCAATTCTGCTTTTTCGGGATTTGGTTCGGTCTCTGTATCACCCTCTGGCCAAGGAACGTCGTACCAATTCTCTGGTGCCGCCATTCGCAATAAGTCCCCGCGATGAGAAAGTTGCGGATCGGCAAGATTCATCTCTCGATAGCAAGCTTCGAGAAAATTCAGCATGTGTATTGCTCTCACGCTACTCGGTCCAAAACCCGTGCCCAATGTATGACGTCCACCACCGACGTTGTCTTTGATCCAAAGGCCCGCCTCGTTTTGGGTATTCAGTGCACGACGAGCCAAACGAAGTTCTAAAGGCGTCAAACCCTGTTGTTCGACGTTCGGCGCGTTACGTTTTTCCAACAAAGACCAAATATCCGGGACGGGCTGAGGGTGGATGACATGGGGATTCTGAGGGTATTGATTAGCCTCTTTGAATTCGACGGGATCGTCGAGAAAATAGATTTTGCGCTCCCAACTAGCGACCGGTCTCCCTGTCTCCGGATCGTAATACTTAAACATCTTTCCATCCGGAAACTGTTCTTCAATCCACTGAGCGGCTTCCTGAACGGGAACTAAGTAGTTCTCGTCTCCGGACAGGCGATAGGCTTCGATCAAAGCCGTGCAAGCGATCAAAGTGTCCTCGCTGGAATAGGCAGGTGGTTCGTGATGCCGGGCAGATGCAGGAGAAAGGGTATTGTCATACTGCTGCGCCCAACCATGAACCTGCCCAGACATTTTGGCAGCAACCAACCAATCGGCCGCACGTTTCGCGGCCTGCAGATATCGGGTGTCTTCGGTGTAATGGTAAAGCAAAATCATGATATTGAGCGCATCATTCATCGCGTAATCGTTGATTTCCCCCCCTTGGGGTTCTCCCAGAAAGGTCTTCCCGATTCCTTCTTCGGGATCGTATTTATAAGACCAACTGCCGTCCGGGTTCTGAGCCTTCAGGTAAAACTCACCTGCCTTCCGGGCGCTGATGATGTATTCCGATTCGCCCGTCAATTTATAGAGCGACAAAAGAAGAGCAATGGACTGGCTTTGAACTCCGTCCTGAAACTTGGGTTGCGAATGCCGATTGCGTGAGTCGAGAGGGACAATCGTTCCAAAATCGAACTGATAGTTGTTCAGCCAATAGCCCTCATCCGATTGAGCAGCGACCAGAAAATCACCCGATTTCCGCGCAACTTCAAGGAGCGATTCGTCTCCTAAAATGTCGTAAGCGTATACAAACCGGGATGCGATGATGGGCGTGCCGTTACTCTTATCCAAACTGACGATATTCTCCGTATCGATAAATCCTCGTCCCTGTGCGAATGCACCGAGCATAGTAGGCCAAGTGTAGGTCACCTGCCATCCACCGTTAAACTGAAGCCCCTCCAAGGTATCGAAACGCCGATAAATCCCCTCAACCATCGGTTCCAACAACTCAACCATCTCCGGATTCGAGAGCGGTTGATAGCGATCCAGTAAAGCACGACTTTGCATCCAAATCTGAAGATTATCGAATTCGTTTCCGCTCCGCATCATGCCCCCGGGGTAGAGGCGAACTTCAACCCCCCCTCCCAAGTATTGAGCCAGAGGTGCATCAAGTCCTCTCGGAAGCTCGAGTCTGCCTTCCACTTGGGCCCCATCCAGTTCCAGCCATGCACGCTGGCGCAGGCTATCCCATGACGCTCCGATCCAATGCCATTCATCCGGATCGTTACCCACCAATGGAATCGACAACTCCGCGATTGTCGGTTGCTCCCGAATTTGAAACTCCGTACAGCGCAGAAAGAGTTTTCCATCCTCGACCACCAAACCCAAATCGTATCGATGGCCGCGGATCGCCCAAAGCCAAACCATTCCTTCCTCTCCGGAGATCGCCGTCCCCCGGGTAGCAAAACGAATGGTGCCACTATCGGCGCTGACATTTCCCGCAGCCCGGTAGTGCAAATGCCCCCCATCTTTCTCAATCCGAAGAGCCGATCCGTCCAATCCATCCGGAACGATTTGAGTTCCAAACCCTCCCGGTTCGGGAAAGCCATGCGAACGATCGGCTACCGTGCTTTGATCAAAACTCACTGCGAAGTCCGGTGGTGGCCACTCGGTCTCAGTGATCGGCGTTTCATTGCCTTTGAGAGAAAGAACAATCGCACAAGTAAAGAGAAACGTGGAACAATAGATGGACAAAGAGGGCATAAGGAGTTTCTAAATGCGGGTGAAAGCCAGAACCCTCACCGAAACTCGGGTCAAAGACCATCCAACAATATCGTTACGCGTAGCGGAAAGGACTTCTTGGTGCTCGGGCAAGGTTCAGTGATTTTGGAACAAGAACCTCGCCATGAAACCCAATATCCTCTTCATCACCGCTGACCAGTTTCGCTGGGACGCCCTCGGCCACCTAGATCGTTTTTCGGTGGAAACACCGCATCTCGACTCCCTTGCTCATCGTGGGACAAGTCTCCGCTGCTATTCTCCCAACCCGATCTGCGTCCCATGCCGTGCCTCCATCGTCACCGGCCAGCCGAGTTGCGAAACCGGGGTATACTACAACGATCAAGGATGGCCTCGGGACATGCTCACATTTCCAAGCGAAATGGCGGCAAACGGATACTTCTGCTCAAACGTGGGAAAGACCCACTTCATGCCAAAGAATAGAACGGCGGGCTTCGACCGAGTCTTCCACGAAGGAGACTATCAAGAAGCCCTGAGCCGAGCGGGACACAAGAAAGCCAAACCCGTTGGAGAACAGGCCGTAAAGGATTGGAACTACCGGACCAGACCCGAAGACATTCCCTATGAGTGGTACGAACCCGTGTATATTACTACTCGCGCCACTCAGGAAATCCAACGCCTGGCCGAGGAGCGCAACTGTGGAGAGGGAGGACACGAACCGTTCCTCCTCTGGACCTCCTTGCTTCAGCCCCATACGCCCTGCATTCCACCTGAACCTTGGTTCTCCCGTTACTCGGATGTGGACTTTGGTCCCATCCTGAAACAACCGGGAGAGTTGGCGCGAATGCCCAAACCCGTTCGAGAATTTCAAGAGACCCTCGCTTTCCTGGATGATGAACATGTCTTGCAATTCCGGCGTCAATACATGGCGAGCGTTAGTATTGTCGATGAACAGGTGGGGCGACTCCTCCGGGCATTGGAGGATGCGAGAATCGCCGAGAACACCATTATCATATTCACCGCCGATCACGGCGACTTTCTCGGGGATCACCACCTCCAACAGAAGTCATTCTTCTACGAGGCCTCCGCACGAGTACCATTCATCGCCGCCGGGCCAGGAGTTCAATCCGGACTCTCCCTCGATACTCCCTGCTCTCTGATCGATCTCTTTCCTACATTCCTCGACTGCGCTGGGCTTTGCTATCCCGAAGCGCTCGATTCTGAAGGGAACTCGATCTATGATGACGAACGCAACCTGCCTGGGAAAAGCCTTTGGCCCGCACTTTGTGGAAGGGCTGGCCTCCCCGATCGAGAAATCTATTCTGAAACCGGAATCCACGGGCAAGCGATCATGATTCTTCAAGGAAAGAACAAATACATCTACTATCCTCAGACTGCCGAATCGGAGTATTTCGACCTAGAGTCTGATCCCGAAGAAATGAAAAATCACTACCGATCCGACGGACTGGCAGCTTTCCCGGAATCGGTTGCTCAATGCTTTCGATTCAGAATTCAGGAGATGGAGAAATGGAAAAACCGGAAGTATTTTTACAAAGGAAGAGTTCGCTCCAATTTCTCGTAGTTCCTCCACTACCCTACTCCTGAGAGGAGAGTAGAACTCAGTATTAGTGGTCCTCGTTCTAATATTGAGGAACCCCCTCGCCGGGATAATCAAGCCCAGTCGGTCGGCATGTCAGCATCAGCTTTTTGCCATGCGTTTAAAAGATACTTCGATATGCCCTTAAACGCCTACCACGTCAGTAAGGCGCGACGGGAGCCAATCCAGACTAACGCCACCATCACTGAAATCGCTTTTCGCAACGGCTTCAACAACCTCTCTCATTTTAACCGCCAATTTCTCCTCCATACCGGAGAAAATCTACGCACCATCAGAGAACGCAAACATTCCTACCTCGACTGAGGATCGGAGTAAATTCCGCGTGGGCACTCCTATCCCGAAGATTCTCATTCCCGAGAAATATCGAAGCCTCGACGAAGTCGCTTCCACTCAACGGGAGAAGTCCCCATCAATTTCTTAAAGCGTCGCGAAAAATAGTAGGGATCTTCATACCCACAACTAAAGGCCGTCTCAGCAACGGTCGCATCCGTACGGCTCAGGATCTGTCGAGCCCTCTCCATCTGCTGCCGTTCCCAATAGCAACGAGGGAATATGCCGGTTTCTGCTTTAAATAAATGCACCAAACGTGAAGTCGAGATCCCGGCACGTTCCGCAAGCACTTCAATCGAAAAGGTTTCCTCTGTATGAGCCGCCATGTCTTCCATCGCAGCTAGGACGCGAGCATCCACCTGAGCCCATCCTCCGTCCAATCTCGCCTCCTCCGCCCATAGCAGTGCTTCTTCAAAAGCGTTTCTCGCGAAATCTAGGGTTCGCTCCAACGGCTTGCGAAGCAGACGGGCGGTCCGTCTCATGGCCGCTAAAAAGCGTTTCTCGATCTCCTTAGAATGAAAGTCCAATGCATGCGTTTTGAGTCCAACCGTCGGCCATCGACTTAGCCATGGAATCCATTCGGGGCGCGGAAGAAAATGGGCCCAAATCAAATTCCAGTGGTCGCCTCGCATGTCCGTCCGATAATCCTGGACCGCCCCTGCTGCAAAAAGCACCACTCGACCTGGGGGAAGTTCGTGCCGGTGTTCACCAATCCAGAACTCGCCTGCACCGGAAATCGTGGTAATCAACAACCAATCCCCGCTCCCCTGAGGCCGAAACGTTCGGTAGCCGCTCCTGCGATGAAATTCGTCGGCGAACAGCATCGTAGGATCATGAGGATGCGAGTCGGACCTAAACATAGCAGAATAATCCATCAATCAAAGAGAAGATTCCATCCTATTTTGAGACCGAATTCCATATGCTAATACCCGATACAACGATAGCTCCTCTCAAAACCAATCATGGAGCCCAACGCAGAAACTCCCTTACGACCATGACAAAGATCCAAGCAAATCCAGATAAGGCCAAACAGAACCGCCTCGTTACGCCTGAGCAAGTCGAACAATTCCACCGCGACGGCTGGTGCGTGGTCGACTCCCTCTTTTCGACCGGAGAGATCGACACCATCGAGCACTTTTTCGAAGACTTCAAAAACAATGGACTCGCCGCCTACGATAGCGGTGACAAGTTTGAAGACATTGATCCGAAAAAACGCCAACTCCGCGCCATGCACCCGCATCGCTATAGTGAAAAGGCGAAGGCTTGGGGACTACATCCCAAGGTGATCGAGGTGCTCAAGGTTCTCTTTGGGAAGCCCCCGCTCATGGCCCAGACCATGTACTACTTCAAACCACCGGGTGCTCGGGGCCAAGGGATGCACCAAGATAACTTCTATCTTTTGGCCGCACCCTCCACCTGTATTGCCGCCTGGACGGCGATCGACGAAGCCAATGTCGATAACGGCTGCCTATGGGGCGTGCCGGAGTCACACTCACGGGAGATTATTTGCCCCAAGGGCATTCCGGACACCTCTTGGATGAACTACGGAGATTCCCACGTCAGGCCTTTCCCGCGGAGCGCGAAACCCATTCCGATTCCCGCCCCCCGAGGTTCTACGATGTTCTTCAACGGACAGTTCATCCATGGCTCCAGCCGGAATCGCACGAAGGATCGTTCGCGCCGCAGTTTTATCGGGCATTATGTCGATGCAAATACCGAATCTCTTTCCGTTCACTACCATCCAATCCATGACGAGAACGGCAATGTGATGAGTCGTATTGCCAAAACGGAAGGTGGAGGCCCTTGCGGCGATGGTGTAGGTGGCGGAATCCACTGACGCTCCGTCGTAAATGTAGGGCAGACTTCGCTAGCGAAGCCCCTACAGCCGACCGTATCATCTTCCAGAGGATCGCAACGAATGTTCTACCACGACCTACAGAACTGTAAATTTTGGAGCCGTCCGATCTCCTTGCGGGCATTCACTCACGGCACTCAAATCAGCCGAAAACCCTATTAGTTACTAGGCTCCTCTCTCGTCCATCGTATACGTGCAATACCACTGGTGTCCAGTTAAGGACGATTCGAGAGTTCCTATCTTGTTCACAACGAGTGCTTAATGGATAAAAAGGCATGTGACGCATTTGAACGTGCTGGCCGACCGTGGTCGAGTTCATTCTCAATAAGGGATGAACTCCGGACGCCTGATTTTCACCCAGATCACCGATCTCATCCATCGCGAACAGTTCAACCGCTGCATGTTGCTGCACCCGATGCCAAGGGCGAGTAAAAGTATGACCGCTCGCGACCAGTTTCTCGCCATGGCCTTCGCCCAGATGACCTTCAGGGAGAGTCTGCGCGATATCGAAGCGTGCCTGGACGGTTGCGCTCATTGCTACGCGATGGGTATTCGCGGGAAGATCGTCCGGACCAATCTCGCCTACGCGAACGAGAATCGGGATTGGCGCGTCTACGAAGCTCTCGGCCAAATACTGATTCGCAAAGCCCGCCGATTGTATGTCGAAGATTCCAACGGATTGGACATCGAGGAGATGGTTTACGCGCTCGATGCCTCGACCATCGACTTGTGC
>NZ_JACHVA010000074.1 GCF_014230055.1 Puniceicoccus vermicola
CCAACGCAAAATCGAGAGCAAGATGCTCTCGCTACTCTCTCCTCTCTATCGCAAAAGCCCTACTCCGACAACCCAACCAAAGTAGTGAGAGCTTCCAGCTCTCTCATCTCCAACGCAAAATCGAGAGCTGGAAGCTCTCGCTACTCTCTCCTTTCTATCGCAAAAGCCCTACTCCGGCAACCCAGCCAAAGTATTGAGAGCTTCCAGCTCTCTCATCCCCAACGCAAAATCGAGAGCAGGATGCTCTCGCTACTTTGATTCCCCCGTTCTCGAACAACTTTCCCGGCATGCGACTGTCGAATGCAGTCGTGCGATTTATGACAGCGAGAGGCGCATTGGCCACCGCCTAGCAAGAACGAACTCCCTCCTCTACCGGAGAGGAACGGTGATAACCGTTTCTACGAATGCACAGGTGACTCCGCAGCTCAAAGGCTCAAAACGAAATGGCTCTCGCCATTCCGCTCCCACTTCCAAGAACTCTCTCTGCCCTACCAGACTCCGGCCTCGTCCAGAACCTTGACGGCGGCTTCTGGCCAATCGCGGTTGGCGATGGGGCTGGCGGGGCTGGGGTGCAGGATGCGCATCACTTTGCCCTTATCCGCATTCCGCAGGAGACACTTTTCCGCGTAGGCTCCGACCCCGACTAAGAACTCGGGATCGAGTTCCTGCAGGGCCCGCTGCAAAAACCGGTCGCAGGCCTCATCCAAGGGCTGACGCTCTTCGGCGGGCAACTTATCCGGCGTGCGGTTGCGCCCACTCTCTTCCATAAAAACGAGGGGACAGTAATTGAGAACGAAGTTGTCGGCAAAAAATTTCTCCGGAGTGCCAAATTTCTCCTTAAACATTCCCCAGAGCCGACGACCGCTGACTTCCGAGCGTTTGCAGGCGAAGCCCTCAATGGGACGCTTGGGGTGCTCAGGATCCGGCTTACCGACCGGACAATCAATTCCCACCCAATCGCGGGCGAGCTCGATTTCGCCAAAAGGCACTCCAATCTGCGCCATGCCCCATGGCCCCGGATTCATACCAAGAAAGATCGCCCGCTTACGACCCTGCCCCCATTTTTTCAAATAGGTCTCATGCGCCTGCCAGGCGTAGGAAAGAGGATTGTAGACGTAAGCGGTCGGCTCCGCAAATGAGAGAGCGTCCACTTCCCGGGACAACTCCAGTGTCGCTTCGATCAATCCCTCACTCATTTTCGAAAATCCCTTCTGGCTTCCATTGCACTGCGCAACGTCACTGAATCGGCGTAAGTCACATCCCCTCCGCTCGGCAATCCGAACCCAATGCGGGTCGTCCGAATTTCCCGGTTCGACGGTAGAAGCGTCTCGGCGATATAATGACAGGTGGCTTCGCCCTCGATATCATTCGACAAGGCAAAAACGATCTCCGTGACCCCCAGCTTTTCGACCCGCTCGGAAAAGTTCTCCAAGTTCACATCTTCCGGACCCCGGTTTTGCAGCGGGGATAGCTTTCCATGCAGCACATGATAGAGCCCTTTCCAGCTGCCGGCCTCTTCGATCGCGACTAAGTCCTGGATCTTCTCTACCACGCAGAGGGATTGCTCATTGCGGCTCGCATCCGCACAGACCGAGCATCGCTGCCCCGTGCGGGCCAAATTGCCACAATCAGGGCAGCGATCAATTTCTCGGGCGGCGACCTCAAGAGAACGGGTAAAATTGGCCAAGCGATCACGTTCCCCGACTAGCAGGTGAACCGCAATTCTTTCTGCGGACCGCTTACCCAGCCCCGGTAAGGCCTTTAATGCTGCAACTAAATCATCGAAGGGCTCAGACATTCCCAAAGAGGACCTTGCCAAAACGACCTGAGCCGTTGTGCTCGAGTGCCTCTTTGTAAGAGGCCAAAGGATACACCTTCTCCACAGGAGTTTTCAGGGATCCATTGAGAATCTCCCGATAAACTTCATTCAGAAGATCCTGCTGGGCTCTGGCCCCGTTTTTCTGGTTCCACTTGTCCATCCAGAAACCGCAGAATCGAATGTCATTAAAAATCAGGTGTCGCGTCGGGAAACGGATCTTTTCCCCCGTCATCCCCCCGAAAGTCACGATCGTCCCCACGTCACTTACGGACTGGGCAAGATTGAGGACACTGGATCCGCCGATGGAATTCAACCCCAAGGGCATCCGGGCATCCCCGCGTGCCTCGCGAATCGCTTCGGCTGCCGAGCGATCATCAATGACAACCAAATCGGCCCCCTGCTCCTGCAAAGGCTTCATCAACTCTTCGCGCCTGACCAAGCTGGCGGTTTTTATTCCGCGGGCCTTGGCCAACTGGATGACCGCGACGCCGACTGCCGAATTTCCCGCATTCTGGACAACCCAATCACCTTCTTGGAGATCCGCAAAATCCGAGAGCAAGCGAATGGCTGTCGTCGGATTGACCGCTGAGAGAGCAGCCTGATCGGCGGGCACCTCGGCGGGCACCTCAGAAAGCTGCTCCGCGCGAGCGATTTGCATCGAACGCCAAACTCCTGGACCTTCCGGCAGGCGCACCCGCTTTCCCTCCCAGGAACCGGGAACCCCGGAACCGACTTCAACGACGGTCCCCACACCTTCGCGTCCCCCCACGGCCGGCAATTCGCGCAGGTGCCCGTAGGAGCCTCCGACCATTCCCAAATCCGACGGGTGGATCGCCGCAGCCTCCATCCGGATCAGAACCTCCCCCTGCTGAAGCGGGGCGAGATCCACCTCCTGAAGACGAAGCACCTCTTCGGGCTTTCCAAATTCCTCATGAACTAGAGCGACACATTTCGTTTCGGCCATCCTCCCAGTAAAGCTCGAAGGAGGATCCGACGCAAGCGCCCATCCAAAAAATGAAAGCCGATGACTGACCAAGGGAGTGCAAAAATGGGTCAAGAGGGAGGGCTTCGCGGGGTGTCTCGGCGGAGGGGGGACGCTGGCTGGCGGAGAGGCAAACGTGAGCGGAGGGGCAGCGTGGGCGGAGGGGCAAGCGTGGTCTTCCCCCGAAAAAGTGGACAGTTTTCGGCTAGTTAAGTTGTGGTTGTAGATTGTAATATTGTTCAAGGTATCGTTGAGGCGAGATCATTCCTAAAGAGCTGTGTCTTCGCCGGCGATTGTAGAAGCATTCGATGTAGTCGAAGATGGCGCAGTGGGCTTGTTTTTTGTTATGGAAGCAACCGGAGTCGGGAAGCATCTCGGTTTTAAAGGAGGCGAAACAGCTCTCGGCGAAGGCGTTGTCGTAGCAGTATCCCTTGGCGCTCATGCTTTGTTTCCATTTTCCCAGAGCGGTTCGAAGGGGCCCGCTGGTATACTGGCAACCTCTATCGGAGTGGAAGATCGCAGTGGGATGGATCGGTAGTCTCAGACGGGCTTGGTCGATTGCCCGGACAGTTTGTTCGGCCGAGAGAGAGCAGGAGAGATTCCATCCAAGGATGAGACGGGAGAACAGGTCCATGACAACCGACAGATACATCCAACCCTCTTCGGTGGGGATATAGGTAATGTCGGCAACGAGTTGCTCACCGGGCTTGGTGGGCGCAGGCTCCTTTTTCAAAAGGTTAGGAGAAGGAGAAGCCTTCGAATCGGTTTTCGTTGTCTTTGGTCGCCAAGGCCTACGGAGCTTCCCTCGTAAGCCCTCTTTTCGCATCAGGCGCGCTACCCGGTTCTCGCCACAGGGCAAGCCGCGCTCGGCAAGTTCCGGGGTGATTCTCGGACTGCCGTAGCAGCGCATGTGACGGTCGGCATGAATCGTTTTTATTTCGGCGACTATGCGCTGGTTCTCGACAGCCCGAGGCCCAGGAGCAACTTTCCGGGTATCCCAGGCGTAAAATCCGCTCCGGGACAGTCCCAGAGCCCCACAAAGCTCGCATACTGAGTAGTCTTTCCGCATTGCCTCGATCATCGCATACCCAGATGCGGGTCCTCTGCCAGTATGCTCGCGGCTTTTTTTA
>NZ_JACHVA010000075.1 GCF_014230055.1 Puniceicoccus vermicola
TCAGACCTCACAAACTCTGGAAAAGCGAGTATAAGTGGAGTTACTGTTACGGAGCCCTCGATGTCGTCGATGGTGAGAGTGTTTTTTTACAGACACCGACGGTAAACCTGCAATGGACCGAGCAGTTCCTTCTGCAGATCAAAAAGCAGTTTCCCGGGCACGAACACATCGTCGTTTGGGATGGGGCTGGTTTTCATCCGCAGTGCAGCTCCCACGAACGGGTTCCGGAGGGGATCTATCCGGTGGCTTTGCCACCTTACAGCCCCGAACTCAATCCGATCGAGAAACTCTGGGACCTAATCCAGGACCATACCTCCAATAGACTCTGGCCCACGATCGAAAGACTCGACCAAGTGGTCGCAATGCACCTGAATGATTGGATCGCCGATCCCATCCAAGTCATACGCCTTGTCGGAAACGGCTGGATACGGGCTTCAGCAAACGGTTCTGCCGCAATATTAAATATCAAACCTTTTTAGATTAGGTATAACCTACAAGCAACCCTTCTCGGTGAAGAGGCCGTCCGTTTACCGATCTATTGCCGGACAGCCATAGCTGCCCTTACTCGAGCAATGGAACGGAACTATCATGCCGCCTCAGAGATTCTGAGTCGCTTGAGGTTACGGATGTTGACGTCCTGTGGCTCGACTAGTCAGCAATCCCGATCACGCCCCAATTTTTCGGGTTGAGTTTCGCTTCCGAGGGCACATCGGACACCATACCGGTGTTCTTGTCGTGCCAGTAGAGGCGGGAAACTCGGTTGGTGCCGGACGGGTCTGAGAAGATGACTCCGACGATCCCAGTGAGATCCTGATCCAGGGATGGGTCGATTCCGAGGTCTTTCAAAGGCACCCTGAGGAGAACACTGTATCCTAGCATTCCTTGGTTTACGGATACTTTTGCGTCTTTAAGAATCTTAACCACGTCAAATTCCTGGGCGTTGCCGGGATTGTTACTGACGACGTAGGTCATCGGATTCTGCGGGTTTTCGGCCTCTTTCTGCCAGTAGATCACGGTGTTCTTGCCATCGATCGGAGCGACAAGAAGGCGAATGGGGCCACGCCCTGGTACGTCCAGCTGGAGGTCGACCGCATCGCCTCCGATAAAGGCATGAGTGAATTGCTTTTCACCATTCTTCCACGGATTTGTATCGTTGACCTGCCAGACGACGGCGAGATCTTGGTTGTCGCGGGCCAGTGCGGCTCGGAACCAGCGGGTCGGATCGCCCGCCTCCTGGACTCGGAAAGTTTCGGCCCCCGTGATCAGTGAATCGTTCGACCGGGTGTCGGCTTCCGGGGCGGATTGAGGGAGTTTGCGAACTTTGGCGATCTGAAGGGCTTCCGGCTCCACGTTTCCTTCTGCGGCTCGTTTCTCGGCCAGAGCAATGCCTTTGAAGATCTGCTCTTCGTTGACGGAGATGGTTTTCACTTCCTTCTCGATCGTCTCACTGCCGAGGAGCTCCATGATGCGGTAGGACGAGCCTCCCGGTTGTAGAAGAATACGATCGTTTTCATCCCTCCAGATGAATCCGCCGAAGGATTCACCGCCAAGATAGGTTTCGTCGAGGGTGACATCACCCTTAATATCCTGAAACAGGTTCGAGAGAAAGAGTCCATCCATTGTCATGAGAAACCACTCTCCCCGATCTCCGCCGATGGCCGTGACGCTGCCGACTTCGGGAACATCCTCCACGACCCCGTTGGTGCGGAATGGGGCGATGAGGAGGCCCCGGCTGGCTGCTGGTGCGTCGTGGCGACCATAGGGATTTGGATAGCTGCCGGTCTTTCCATCGACCGTCGAGTAATTGATCCCGTCGGAGAGATTTCCCTCCAAGTCCATAACGATGGTGCCCGAACGGCTGGACCGGAAATCCGGGTCGAAATGATTTTCCGGAATCTCCGGTTGGTTTAAGTCATAGACCGGAACACCACCCTCGGTGAATTCTTGAACACGGAAGACCTGTTGGTCGGGCGTGATGAAGGTCATGTCTGGACGCATCCATCCATTACTCCAGTAGTGAAGACGGGCTTCGAAACCCTCGACCACTTCGCCCGGATCCTGCTCACCGTTTTCGTTGAGGTCGGTCCAGATCTTGCCGGGTTCACGGTCATCGCCTCGCCCCGAGGGATAGTCGATGCGAACAACGGGGGTGAAGACTCCCTCGTCGTTTCTCTTGGCAATAATTACGTATCTCTGCTTGTTGTATCCAGGAACGGATACCGCGTACTCGTAGCCGTTGAACTCGTAGACCAGACCGCGAGTCTTAGCGAGAGCCGGATGGAAGAAAAGAGGTTGTTCCTGAGTAGGACGATTCTCGATATCCGGATCGGGATCGAGCTGGAACTCCACTCCGTGGGCAATGAAGCGGTTCGAGTCGTAGGTCAGGGGAAATCCGGCCATGGCCCCGTAGTCGGCGGCGCCCCAGAACTGTGCGATGAGTTCGCCGTCAGGAGTCCAATGGGTGATGCGGCGGCAGGTGCCGGAGGCTTCGGCTAGCCAGAGATTGCCATCGGAGTCGAAGTCTAGACCGAGAGGGCGGATAAGATCCTCTTGCACGAATTCACCGGCTGGGCGTTTCCCATCCTTAGCCTCATAGGGCGAGCCGATGGTTTGTACGAGGTCTCCTTGGGGGTTGAATAAGAATACCTGGTTGGTTGCTTGATCGCTGATGGCATAAGTTGATCCATCCTGGCTCAAAGCGAACCGAACCGGGTCTTGCAGTTTATCGCTTTGAAAAACGACCTCAGTGGGCTTCCCTTCTTCGTTGAGCACGCGGATGGAGCCGTCCTCGAAGAGTCCGCGCAGAACTCCATTGCGATCATCCACGGCGATGAGTCCAGGGGCTTCGAATTGGCCTTCCAACGCCCCGGTCGATGCGTCGAGTCGGTAAAAGCTGTTGCCACGAATGAATACGAAGACCTGATCGCCGATTACCGCGATGGTCCCGTCTTTGACCTCCTCGTTCTCAATGGGAAGGACAGAGTTCGGGCTCTTGTCGTCATTTTCAAACAGAACAAGATCCCCGGTTTCCAAATTGTAGCGACGAATGACAGTCTGCTTGATCCAGCTGTCGCGGGAAAAGGCGTAAGCGTATTTCTCGTCGAGGGTGACATCGATCAGTTCATAGGAGTCGTTCCACTGGATTAGGCCATCGGAAGTGATGTTCATTAAACCGGAAGATCCCTCTGTGCCGGTAAAGCCGAGAAGAATGGTGTCGCCCCTTGTCGCAGCGGTAGTCGGGTAGCCGTGGTTGCTGCCCCAGATTTTATGGCCGGTATCAGTCGGCCACGGTGGAGTGGCGGCATTGTAGACACTATTGAGGATTTGGAGTTCGAATGGTTCGTGGTCGACGATGGTGACCGTATATTCACCGGGTGCGACAGGGTTGCCCTGGTCGTCGAGGCCGTCCCAAAAATCAGTGTTTTCCCCAGCTTCGCGCGGGAACTGTCCGAAGAGGTTTCGCACTCGCTCGCCGTTGGCGTTGTCGATGGCGATGGTCACCTCTCCCTCCTTCTCCAGAGTATATTGGATCGGAATGGAGCCTTCGGTCTCGTAGTTGACGAACATCTTAAGACGCTCGGCTTGAAGTTCCTCTTGGGCTCTGGCAATTGCCAGGTCACCCTCTTCGCTGATCACAGCCCGGCCCCATCCGTCGCGAGCCCGGAAGAAGAAGATACGGTTGACCTGATCATTCTTTAGATTGTCCGCCAAGCGGTGAGAAAGCTTCGTCCCGTCGCTATTGCCCCACATCGCTTCGATGCCAAACTTGAACTCTTCCCCGGGTTCAAGCGGTTCGCCGCTGGTACGAAGATAAGACCAGGGCCAGAAGGCTTCCATGTTGTAGCCTTCTCCATCCTCCCATTCCTGAAAGGCGATCTCGCCCCCAAATTTCTCCATTGTTGTACCATACTTTTCCAATTGGTCCGGACGGTCGGGGCCGGTGCCGTCGTAGGGAGGCTTGGATTTAAATCCGCCATGCTTGACGATCATGTAGGGCGTTTCCTCCGGAGTGGAATAGAAGAGATTGATATGCATCTGGTGCTCATCCTCTTCGCCATCCTCAAAGATGACGCGGGTCTGCATCGCGTCGGACCGCCAGCTTTGCATGAAGTCTTTACCGCGGGTTCCATTCTGCAGAGATGAAATGTCATGGAAACGACCGAGTAAGTAGATTCCTTTCTCGTCCCACATCAGTGAGGTCCAGACCGAGTATTTGCCGACGAGGGTGGGATCGTTGTAGCTCCAGATGCTTGCGGAAAGATCCCAGTCGCTTGTCTCTCCGTCGATCACCACTTCTCCCGGCGCGGGAACGACGGTGATCTCACGGTTGTTGGATGTTGGGTTACTCGCGTCGCCTTGAGCAGGGAGGCTTGAAGCGAAGAATATGCCTGAGGCTGAGAGGAGTAGCAGGGCTGCTTTTCGATAGACGGTCATAATTGCTGTTTGTGGGTGAGATTCGATGGATTACGGATTTTGGAAAGATGAATGAAAAAGCTGTGAAGGGGAAAAGTGACGCGGGCTATACGGTCGACTTGGCTCGGATGACCCAGCGGGTCGGGGAGAGCTCTGACTCGAGCGTGATCGGCATCTGGCCTTGCCCCAGGCAATCGCGCAGCACCATGCTCAGCCAGTCTTCGGAGAGTTTCTCTGTGTCGAGGGGACCATGATCCTGATCGCCGATGACGAGACGAGTGATCTCCCCGCCGGAGCGAGATTCGACGTATCCCTGGGTCCCCAGGATTTTCAGGCCTTCCTCCCCCCAGACGCCGGAGCCGGGTTGGTTCAAATAGTTACAGCTGACCGTGGCGACCCCGCCGTTGGTGAGTCGGGCGATGATTGAGCTAGCCATTTGCAGTCCTCCGCCAGTGATCGGATTGCCTAGGCCGGTTTCAATCGCCTGAATCGATTGAATGGGCGTGCCTGCCACGTGCTCGATAAAGCGAAGGGCATGGATCCCGTTCTGACAAATCAAACCGCCGTCGAGTTCTTCGTCCTGTGCACGCTCAGGGTAGTAGGGGTAGGACTTTTCCGAGATGACCTGTACTACCTCGCCGATTCGGCCGCTCAGAACCACATCGCGCATGGCGAGGTAAGGCTGGCCGAAGGCGGTGCCGGCCATTTCGTGAAAGATTTTGCCTGTTCTGTGAGCAGCAGCGAGGATCGCATCCAGTTCGTCTTCGGTCAGTGCGCAGGGTTTCTCTGCATAGACATGCTTGCCTGCTTCGAGGGCCTCAATAGCGTGCTGGGCCTGATCCGATCGGCGGGGCGAGCAGAGACAGACGAGGTCGATTGACCTGTTCGCCAGCATGGCCTCAAGTGAATCGTATTCCTGAATCTGATGTTCCTCTTTGAGTGTGTTTGGAAGTTTCTCGCGGGGGAATTCAGCGATGGCGATCAGTTCAGCCAGCGGATGCTCGACCAGATTGTTGTGAATCTGGTGCCCGTTGATTCCGTAGAGTCCGATTCGTAACATAATTCAACTAATGTTTGACCTTCTCCACTTGGCTGCTGTTTTGGGCGCGGATCATGGCTTCGATGACTTGCACGCCATGCACGATGGCGTCGGCCGGCGTGCTGGTGATGTCGCGCGTGCGCACGGCTTCGCAGAAGTCGGACCAAGCGTATTGGCCACTGCCGCCGGGTTGACGCCATTCGTGGGTTGTCTGCTGGTTGTCGGCGTCTACAGTGACCAAGCGCAAGTGAGACTCCTGCATAGCGGTGCCGAAGTCCTGAATATCGCAGTTACGATAGATGCTGCCGTTCTCGTAGTGGAGGATGAGCGAGTTGCCGTAGTGCTGGCCGTTTTTGACGCAGAAGCTGGCGTAGATATTGCCGATCGCGCCGTTTTCGAAGGTCATGGAGAGGTTGGCGTTATCCATGGTCGGTCGCTTGGTGAAGACCCGAGTGCCGAGCACCTGCAGAGATTCGATGCCTCCCGCGATACGGACCATGTCGTTGATTAGGTAGATGCCGAGGCGAAATATCGGGGCGACCGGGCATCGCTCCGGGTCGTCCAACCAACTGCCATCAGCTTCCTCGCGGTAGGAGGCGGTGGCCTCTCCGCCGAAATAGACCAGTTTACCCAAGTTGCATTTTTGCTCCCAGGCATGGATCTGCTCCATGAAAGCGTTCGGCTTGGGGGTAGGGGAGTTGAGATGGATAATTCGTCCGATCGATTTGGCCTCGTCCAGAACGGCTTTGGTCGCCTCTGGATCCAGCTCAAACGGTTTTGTGGTTATCACGTCCTTCCCCGAACGGATGATGTGACTCAGCAAGCCGGCCCGTCCCTTGGGGCCCGTATAGAGGCCTACAACATCGATATCCGGGTCGGCTAGTAGCTCGTCCATGTCGGTATAGCCTTTCACGGAATACTGTTCGGAGTATTGTTGAACCTTTGCGGCATCGAGATCGCAAACCGCCCCGAGAGAAAGATGCTGGGAGGCTGAGCCTGAATCGAGGTCTGATAAAATATGACGACCAAAATTGAGGCCGATGATTCCTATTCTGAGGCGTCCTGATTGCATGAAATAAAAAAAAGTGGTCCCGGAGCCTCTCGAATCTGTGAAAAAAGGAGTCGAAAAGGATAGGGGCAGTTTTCTTGTAGCACGACATACTTCGTGGTGGAAATACATACACTTTGAATACGATTGGTGGATGGAGGTCCCAACGTCGGAAAGACCCTATCAGAAGCGTGCTCGTTCGCCCGCTGGCTCCCTGTTTACTGGAGGTCGAATTTCTGAAGGCGAATCGAAAGAACCCGAGATTCTAGGGAGAGTTCTTCGCCCGATGTTTTCGCTTCGCTCCGATGCCTAAGGTTGCGAGAGAGCTTTGAGCTTTAGAAAGCGGTGGCCATCGGGTCCCTTACTGATCGAGGCGATGGTTTCTTCGTCGTCGTAAGAATATTCGAATCCATGGTTATCCCAGTGGGATAAGTCGTCGGACCAGAGTGGTTGATATTGAACGGAGTCGCGCAGCGGTTGGTAGCGCAGGTGGATCATGGTCGGTTCCACGTCGATCTGTGGTAGGACCGTGATGTCGAATGCCTGCGCGTGTGGGGTGAGGGAGAACTCCACGATAATCTTTACCCCGTTCTCGTTGTCGTCGGCGTCTTCGTCGGATTCGCTACCGGAAAGTTCCTTTTCCTCGACCCAGTGGGGCGGAATGGGACAGTTGCTGTCCGGACCGGCGGATCGGGATGTCTTTGCCAGCATCCGGCGGTTGGGAGCCGAGAGTGAAACGGATGGGAAATGGCAATTGTTGCCGTTTTATGTAGAGCTGTAGGTGGCGACTACGGCTGCTTATACCGGTGAGTTTGCCGAGGAAGTGGCGGTCGACGAGGATGCGCCGGTCATGTTAGACGCGGACGAAGTGAAGCGCGAGCTTCGCTGGGCCAATGACATCTGGCCGAATGACGGCTTTCAATTGAAAATCTATTCGCCTTTTGGGATGACGGAATCGCCGTAGACTCTGTCTGATCAAACGGCATACCGGCTATCAATTGCGGACCCTCGAAGAGACGGTACCAGATTTGGTCGGTTTTGCATTGGGCCGATAGATGGGGTTTGCCGCGTATCCTAAGTCGATTGAGCGTCGTCTCCAGGCTCTGTGTATCTTTTCTCCGAAGACGTGAACGCATCACCGGGGCTGCACTTGCTCGGTTCGGGGATGGGTGTCGTAGGAATTTTTGGGAGAGGGAGTCTCGTTTGGGATCTAAATCGTCACCGGTACTTATTGTGGCACCCGTGTCGAACGAATCGTTGATGAACCCTTTGGCACTTAGGTATCCACCTGGGAGAATTGGGCAGCAGCAAAGAGAGAAACAGGCTTCAAGTAGTGCGTGGCTTATTCAGGATTGTGTTAGGGGATATGCTCTATTTTCATGTGTTACTTGTGGTAACTTCCAAACGGAATTTGTAGAGTTTGGTATTCTGGCCTTCTGAGATCGCTTCCTAGAACTGAATCTAACTGTTTCAACCCGTGTTTTGCTTTGTTGTTGATATATTGTTGTAAATCAATATAAATAGGACAGTATTCAGTTCTGCTGCATTTCGTTTTATTATGTCTGCTCATTATCATACCCAGCACGCGCCGATGGGCGCTTTTGCGAGTTTCACGATTGGTCTTCCACAATCCCGTGGGGGAATGGGACAGTCGTTGTCCGGCCCGGCGGATCAGGATGTCTTTGCCGGCTACCGGAAGCTTGGTGGTGAAGGCGCCGCAGATGAAAAGTGGCAATTACTTCCGTTTTACATTGAGCCTGATGTGCCGGCTGCGGCTGCTTATACCAGTGAGTTTGCCGAGGAAGGGGCGGCCGACGAGGATGCACCGGTCATGTTAGACGCGGACGAAGTGAAGCGCGAGCTTCGCTGGGCCAGTGACATCTGGTCGCATGACGGCTTTGAATTGAAGATCTATTCGCCCTTTGGGCGTACGGAATCGCCGGAAACCTTATCAGAGGAGGTTGCACGTCTGGCCTTTGCCCCAGTGGTGCAGTTGGAGGTGGGCTTTGACAATCGAACTAGCTCTAAGGCGGTCGAACTGGTCTTTGGACTCGGACATGCGGCTCATCAATTGCGTCCTCTTGAGGATACGGCTCCGGATCTGGCTGGTTTTGCACTGGGTCGGGGAATGGGCTTTGCGGCAGATCCGGAAATGATTGATCGTCGTTTACAAGCGCTGAGTATATTTTATCCAAAGGCATGTACGGACCATCGGGGGCTGCACTTGCTCGGCCCGGAAGGCGCGGTGGTGTTTCGGGTTGGAGCTGGTGAGCAGGCAAGCTTTCCGGTTTCGTTAGGATTTTATCAGAGTGGGGTCATGACCACTGGTCTAACGGCGTCCTACTATTACACGAAGCTTTTCGACGATTTGGAATCGGTGTTGCGGCATGGTCTTGCCCAGCACGCATACTATCGTGAGCAAGCGGAAAATCGCGATGCGGAACTGGCGAGAGCCGATTGGCTGAACGCTGACCAGAAGTGGTTGATTGCGCAGGCCACCCACAGCTACTGGGGTAGCACGGAACTGCTTTGGGACGAGACGGAGAAAAAGCCACTCTGGGTGGTTAACGAAGGGGAGTATCGTATGATCAACACCTTCGACCTGACTATCGACCATGTGTTTTTCGAGCTAGATTGGCAGCCCTGGGTGGTGAAAAACACTTTGGATCTCTTTGTGGAACGTTACTCCTTTCGTGACAGCCTGAATGTGCCCGAAGGTATCGATACCGACGGTGGGATTTCCTTTGTCCACGATATGGGGGTGATGGATCAGTTTACGCTGCCGGGAACTTCCTGCTACGAGTGTGGTCAGATTACGGGCTGTTTCTCGCAAATGACGATGGAGCAACTGATCAACTGGGTCTGCTGTGCTGGCACTTATGTGCTGGCGACCGAGGACCGCGAGTGGTTGCAGGCCAAGCGGGCGACTTTCATCGCCTGCGCCGAAAGCCTGTTGCGCCGGGATCATCCTGATGCGGATCTACGCACGGGGTTGCTCAAATTCGACAGTGATCGTTGTGGTCCGGACGGCGCGGAGATCACAACTTACGACTCACTTGATGTTTCTCTGGGGCAGGCGCGCAACAATCTGTATATTTCTGTCAAAGCCTACGCGGCATGGTCGCTGTTGGAAAAAGTTTTTGCTGAGGCGGCATTGGGCGAGACCGAATGGCAGGCCCAAGCTGTCGCCGCGACGGATCGGGCGGCTGGCGCGATCGCGGCCAAGTTTGAAACTGACTGCGGCATGTTCCCTGCTGTCTTCGAGGACGGTAATCGTTCCCGTATTCTGCCTGCAGTAGAAGGCCTTGTCTTTCCGCACTACCTCGGCCTCGTGGACGGGCTGAAGACGCGTCATGCGGAGCTCTTCGACAAGCTGGGGCAGCATATGCAGAATGTATTGCAACGAGGGGTCTGCCTCGATGCCAAGACGGGAGCTTGGAAAATCTCCAGTACGAGCAAGAATTCTTGGTTCAGCAAAATCGCGATTTCTCAGCACGTTCTTCGTTCAGTTTTTCCCGGCTTGGAAGTTGCCTCTGAAGCTGGCGCACCTGCCGATGCCGTGCACGCAAGGATGCAGCAAACGGCCGTGATCGGACAGTACGCCATGGTCGATCAGGTCAATGTGACCGATGTGGTGTCAATGGGCAGTCGTTATTATCCAAGGATTGTGACGAGTTGTCTTTGGTTGCGAGAGGGAAAATAATAGAGCAAATGTAACGATCGTATAGCTAGCTGGCGATCGCTTACATGACTTTGGATAATTATGATACACTCTTGAAGGTGGAGGGTGCCTGCGTCTGGGATGTGAGGATGGGATATCTATTCCGGTGAATGGTTTGAGAAGTGAAGACGCCAGAGCCTGGTCGAGGAGGCAATTAGTTTGAGGCCGACGCGGAAAGGGACATAGCCGACGTTGTAGGCTCGGAAATACACCTGATTCCAACCTGATTTGAGGGTAACTGACTTATACCGAATTTAGTAAGGTTTGACCGTTATGGTGCAGCACAGAATCGAAGCAGCGTAAGGCGCAGGGATCTGATTCGTATCGAGATACGCTCCGATCCCTGCAACGCCGCGACCTTCGATTCTGGGCGCATCCCCCTCGCTCAGGCTCATTTCTCATCCCGCCATAACTATCAAAACTTCCTAAATTCGGTATTAGAGGACAATTTTCGGGTGTACATATCTGGATCATTTCCGTAATCCTGCTCGGGGTCTTCCAGATTAAGCGGCTCACCGTTGAGCGACCAGCGGATATAAGTCATGAAGTGTCCTTGGAGTTCGAAATCAATCGGCATTTCTTCAGGCGAATAGATCCAAGTGGCGCCATACCAGACCTGAGCGCCGTTGCCGAGGACGATGCACGGGTCGGAGAAATTGGAGAAAGGGTAGGGTGGTCTGATCCCAAGCGATTTGCGGAGAATTTTCGTCGGCACTTCGGAATGAAAGCGAGTGAGTATCGGAGGCGGATGCTAGGACGGGATCGATGTTGAGCCGGAGGGTGGCTTTCGGCACATGCGAAAACAAGTAGGGCTTTCTTTGTAGATATTTTCATTGTGGATATCTGGTTGGAATTCGTTTGAGACCACACAGTTGTCCAGGGAGGATAACCTGAGGGATTCGGCGAAGAGTTTATACTTTTGTAAGCTGAAGGTATAAATTCAGTGACTGTGGTTGACGCATTTTCGTTATAGAATGCACCTTTTGCGCGTTTACTGTTGGAACGTAAACCTCGGAAAAAGTTCGATAATTTGAATGAGGCCGTTTTGACTATGTCAAATAGTTGTAATCGTTTTTTATGGCTCGGTCGTTAGCACCGATCTGGACCTTGTTCAGAGAAATAGGGGTTCTATTGAGCACTTTGGAGGGCAGAGTTCTTGGTTTATGCCTCGTAGTGAAAACGTTTTTTTAGTAGCTGACAGCCATTGAGTTTTCTCCAGGCTTTTGGGGCTGTCGGGGGTGGGATCAGCACTTGGGCTGCTTGTTTTGCGGAGATTTCGGATGGCGTGAAGTATTTTTATTTATATTGACATAGTCAGATGGGTTGTCTCAGTTTTCCGTCACTTTCTGGTGCTTGCGTTCAAGTTCGACTCTAGACGCGAGGCTTCATCAATCACCCTACAGCCCCAATTTATCCATGAATCATAGGATGACTCATCGCCTGGCGACTGCTTGCTGCGTGTTACTATCACTCACTTTGGTGGCTTCTGCTGTCGAAGTTTTACAAAACCCGGGCTTTGAGTCCGGCACTTCTCAATGGTCTGGCATTTCTCTGGAGACGATCGAAGTTTATTCGGGCTCACAATCCGGTAGGATCAACCAAACCTCCTTTTGGCGGATGATTGGGCAGTCGGTTGATTGTGAACCGGGTCAAATCATGTCTTTCGGCGGCTACCTGAAAAGTGAGGATATTGTTACGAGTGGCGGGGGGATTCGGGTGACCTTTTATGATTCGGGGAATCAGGCGATTTCCACGATTTCAGCAGGCAGCGTGTCTGGCACGCAGGATTGGACCTACTGTGAAAATACGGTTCTCGTTCCTACCGCGACGGATTATGCAGTCATTCAACTATATGTAGGGCAAAGTCATTCGACTTACGGGCAGGTCTACTTCGATGACCTCTTTTGTGACCTATTTTCGCACAAGGAGGTAATCATCAACGCGAACGGCGGTTTTGAAAATGGGTTTGCTGGTTGGCATAAAGGCCATGCGAGTTCCAGTAGCAATGCTTACGAGGGAGTGAACGCTTCGGCCATTACGCATGGCAGTTTCTGGAAAAATTCCTGGTATGAGTTTGATTGCGACCCCTCGAAGGAGTATGCGGTCTCTTTTGCGGCAGCTTCGGAGAATGCCACATCGAGTGGAATCATCCAGATTCGTTATTACGATTCCAGTGATTCGCCAATATCAGCCGATGTTTTACTTTCCCTCAGCGGAACCAACGCTTTTGCGGTCTACTACGCGGATGGCATCTACCCACCAGTAGGTGCGGATTATGCACGCTTTTATTTTTCCGCAGCCAAGCCAGGAGCGGGCATTTCTTATCTCGATGATGTCTTGATTTCCACAGATGCATACGAGTCTAGTCTCGTATCGCCGAACTTTATTGATCAAGCACTCACTAATTTGACGCCAGACCCTGGTATGGAAAATGGTGTCTCGGATTGGAGCGGGGGCGCAAACGTTGAAACAACTGTTGTGGCTACTGGCCTTCAGGCGGCTAGATTCGACGGAGCGAGCTTTTATAAATCGTATTCTCATGATTTGATTCCAGCAGACGAGGGCACTTATTATATACTTTCGGTACTCGCTGCGATCGAGAATGTTTCCATTAGCCCGTCGATAAAAATTTCATTTTTCGCTGCGGATGGAACGACGAAATTGGGCGATACCGACAATATTATCGATATTGAGGGTACGGCTCCATACCGAGCCTTTTCCAGTCCTTACTATCTGTCACCAGCTGGAACTGCATATTTGAAAATTTCAATTTCGTTTCCAAAAGAGAATTCGGGCGCGAGACTTTACTTGGATGAAGTGAATCTCTACGAATCAGAGAACCTGTCTGTTCGCTTAGTGCCGACTTATCAATCGGTTGGGGTGTATATTAGTCGCGAGGAACAGATTGCCAATGAAGTGGCGCACGTCTACTATCGAGAGACGGGCACGACGCAGTGGTATGAAGCCTACAAGCCGGAGTTCGACGCCACTCGTGGTGAGTATCGCAGCAGTATTGTCGGGCTGAATGAAGCGACTGATTACGAGGTGCAAGTTGTGCTGGAAGCCGATGGTATAAAGTTTGATGAAGCGGGTGCCCTAGTGGCTACTTGGGATTCTACCCCAACCATTGCGCAGACCATTTCAGTTGCCAGTCTCTATACGGGTGGGCAACTCCTGATTGAAGATATGCATGGTGAGCCCGATGGATGGATCAAGATTGTGGGCACCGGATCGAACGATATCGATGGGGGCTATGCGGATGATATTGCTTTGAGAGTTCTCAACAGCAGCTACTTGATTTTTGAGGGTATCGAAATTGAGGGCGGTCGTCGTCACGCGGTGCAGGTGCAGATGTCTGATCAGATTCGTATCGTTGATTGCGAAATGTCGGGTTGGGCGCGCCAGCCAAATTACATGGGAGGAGTCTACTCTTATGAGACGCTCGAGGATAAGAATAAGGGGAAGAAGTTTGCGATCAACAAAGATGCGGGCGTGCATCTGTATGAGAGTTCACGTGTGACGGTAGAGCGTTGCTATATGCACGACCCGCGGACATCCGCCAACAATTGGGAGGGCCGCAAGCATCCTGCAGGTCCAAGCGCGATCTATGTTCAGAACATTACGGGAACCAGCAGTAAGATAATGAAAGGCAATTTCGTTGTCCGCTACAATGATTTGATTGGTAGTGATGAAATCCGTTGGAACGATGTTATCGAGGGCGAAAACAACAACCAAGAACGTGGTTCCTTCTATCGCGACAGTGATATCTATGGCAATATGTTGGCTTTCGCTAATGATGACTCCACCGAATTGGATGGTGGGCAAATGAATATCCGATTCTTTGGTAATCGTATCGAGAGTTGTTATGTTGGGTTAAGTCTAGCGCCGTGTATTGTCGGTCCGTCGTACGTCTATCAGAACCTTATGTTTAACCAAGGGGACGACCGAAACAGTTGCTTCTCTATTGTTAAATTGGGTGGGGGGACGACCTACTCGAAGGGCAAAAGTTTCTTCTTCAACAACACGATTCATGGAAAGGGCAATGGCTTGACGAGTGTCCGCTTTGGGGATGATTCCAACTACTCCATGTTTCTGGGTCAGACCCGCAATAATATCATTCGCACGACCAACTCGAATCCCAAGTACAATAGGACGATACGCGATGAGGAACAGAACCCTTGGAATGATTTCGACTACGATAACTTGTCAACTCAAGGCAGTTCCACGGCGAGTACGGAATATGCCGCGGGCCAGGAAGCTAATGGGATACTCGACGACGCGCCGACCTTCGTCAACGCGGCTGTCGGCGACTTCCGCCTCGCGAGTGGTTCATCAGGTATTGATGATGGCCTGGGTTTGCCCAACTTCGCTGACCAATATCTAGGTAATGCTCCAGACCAGGGCGCTATCGAACATGGTGACAGCTCGATGTTTCCCATCCGTCCCATTGCAATTCATGCTGACAAATACTTTGTTGAACTGACTGGCGTCGCTGGTGGCTCTACGACACCAGTCGATGTGACGTTGACAACGGGTACGCTCAGTAGCCCGCTGGGCTACGAGGTCCGCATGAATAATACCGTGGATTGGCTCAGCGTGGCTCCCGCAACTGGCACTCTCTCTGCGCACAGCACTGAGTCGCTGACGCTGACTCTGCAAACTGCAGGCTTGAGTGCCGGAGATAAGCTAGAAGCGACCATTTTGGTTAAACTGGAGAACGGCTTCTCTGTTCCCATTACTGTCAATGCTGAAGCCCTCTAAACAAACGTAGTCATTTAATCGACTCTCCGTAGTTAGAATGGAGATATATTAAATATTTCAGCCTGACTGTACATTGAATTATGATTCCTATACTCTTTTTTCAGCGCCTTCCAATAGTGGCACTGAGTTTAACCTCCTTTTGCTCTCCTGACCTCTTCGCCTCTGATTCTGATCTGCGTTTCTACACCCGCGAAGTTAGAATTCAAACGAGTGACTATACCGGGAAGCTTACTCTGTGCCCACTTTATGATGACCGGGAATTAGCGATTACAACTCGTTGGGATGATAGTAATCCGCGTCATTACAGGATGCTGAAACTGATGGGTGACTATGGTTTCCATGGAACGCTTTATATGAACCATGGTATGAATGGAGAGAAGTCTTTGGACTTCGATCAACTCAAAGCCCTGGATGCCGACTTGGGAGCTCACTCGATGACGCATCCTCGTTTAGCCACGAATCTATCAATCAATCAGATGTTTTGGGAAGTTGCCGAGATTCGGGCAATTCTTGAATCCGAGCGGGATCAACCGATCAACAGTTATTGTTTTTCCGATGGTAATTTTCGGAACAGAGCCCGGCCCTTTATGCAGGGAGAAATCGCTAAGAGCTTACAACGTGTTGGTTATACTCATAATGTCTATGCACGATTCGCCGAAAGCATACCGGATGAACTCGATGCCGTTTCGACGGTTAGTCCTATTTCTGCCGGTGATAAAAACCCTTCGATGAAGAAGTTCGATCAGCGGTTCGAGCAGATTATGAGCGACCCGAATGAATGGTATGCTGAAGCTCCGTGTGTCTCTATTGGAGTTCATGTTTGGCTGTATAATGATGAGAGTTGGGGTGAAATGGAGGAGATTTACAAGAAATACGCCAATCGAGAGAATTGGTGGTATTGTGACCAGTCAGACTATGCGGCCTATCAAAAACTGTTGAAGCATACCTCATGGGCAGTGACTGATCGGAAGGACAATGAAGTCACCTATGAGATTCGGGTGCCCTATGCATCCGATCTGGGCTCCAATAGTCCTTTGAGCCTTCGCTTCTCAGTGCCCAATTCCAGAGTCTTCGTAGACGGAGAACTTGTCATGGCTCGGTCTGATGACGAGGGGACCATTTTTCATCTGCTGCCTCCTGATTTCGCCCAAATTCCACGGGAAATTTCTTATTTTAGAAATTTGACTAACCAGCCATCGCAACCTGCGGGATCAGCGTCTGAAACTTCATTAAGAGCGTGGCTTTACCTTGGGGCAAATGATCAACTCCAGTTGCAGATATCGAATCGTTCCTCGGTCTCCGTTGAAGAGGTTCGTCTCAGTTATATTTTGCCTCCGAAATACGAGAACCCACTGGCCGAGAATTTGGTCGGTATTGCCAGCGGGGAAACCCTCAAGTTGGAGCGACCGCTTAAAGTGATTGGGTCCGGCGAATATCTTTGGGGTGTGCCTTACTTGCTGTGTCAGATCGATTACCTCGCCAATGGACAAGCAGAGCGAGTGTTCGTTTCTACTTTTGATCAGGCAGTGCAGCCGCCCTATGAGGCCGGGTTTCGAGATGATTCATTCGTTTCGGGAATTTTCACGGATTTGAGTATTTCGGAGAGGGCAGCTGAATTGTCCGAGCCTGGCGCCGCAAAACTTGCGAGTCTCGCTTGGTATGGACCGACAGAAATGGAACGTCTTATGTATAATCGGTATGTTCTCGCAACGGATTTACGACTCAGCGATGAGCTAGAATCTGCCCCATCCGGTGAGCGTTATTATTTCATTATTCGGGAGCTCGTTTCCGATCAAGGGGGAGTGCTGGTTTCAAGGAGCTTCGCCCGCTTGAAGGGGGTCTATTTGAATGGCCGCAAGGTGCCCAAATCTGAGAGAGGAAATATTCCAATTCAACCGGGACTAAATCGATTCGTGACAATTCATAAGGTAAATAATCGGACTGACAGAAAGCGCGATTACTTTACCTATGAAGTTCGCAGTCATTGAGGAAGGTCTTCGGTTTCGAAGCGTTTTGATGTCGAGTCAGGGTTTAGCTGTTATACCGAATTTAGGAGGTTTTGATAGTTATGGCGGGCGGAGAATGAGCCTGAGCGAAGGTCACGGCGTTGCAGGGATCGGAGCGTATCTCGATGCGAATCCGATCCCTGCGCCTTGCGCTGCTTCGATTCTGCTCTGCACCATAACGGTCAAACCTTACTAAATTCGGTATTAGGGGAGGGGCTCATTTATCAGAAATCTGTTAACCTAGTTAGTAGTATTGGGCTCCTTCACATCTCCCCGCAGGGGAGGGGGTAATTTGCTGGAATGTCAGAATTTGCCAGTTAGAACCTATTGATGATGAGGATTTCTAGATCAAAAGAGAGCCCTCTGTAGATTTCAGCGGTGCCGAGATTGATATTTGATCTGCTTGGTAGAGGGTAGAACCTAGTTTTTCGGTTCCGCCGGTCGTGAGCCCGCAAAGTGAAAATGATCTAGTATGCTTCCTCGCGGCGACAAATAATATCTTTCTGCGTAAGGCCGCAGTCGCAGATACTCTGCTCTGGGCCGTTTGTTTTCATCTTTCGATAGGTGGACTCAGGTCCGAGAAATCTCCTTTCGATCAGCTCCCATATTTCGCAGCTGTGGTTTTCATCTCCTTTGGTTTACTCAATCTCGAATCCACTGAGCGGGAGTTGGGCCATCAGACAATTGGTATGCATCTGTTTCGTGGATTTATTGGGAATGAAGCAGTTTCACAGGTAGCACGCACGCCGGATGCGCGATGCTCAAGGAAGCACGGGAAGCCAACCTGTAATCTTTAGTATGTTTGGAGTCGCCCGGAGTCAGAAAATTATGACAACCTTTTCCATTATGAAGCTTCTCCGTGTTGCGATGGCGATGATCATCGTTTTTCTGGTTTTTCATCTTCTTTATGTCGGGCAGTCGCTCCTTCTTCCGTTGGTGATTGCGGGGGCTGTCGCCTATTTGATCAGTATTTTTGGGCGGACCATTTCTTCCGTTCGGATTGGAAAGTGGTCGATTCCGCATCCCTTGGCTGTGGTCTTGGCCTTGGCGGTTATTTTGCTTTCCCTGAGTTTCGTGGTTCAGTTGATCACGGTCAATATCGGCAAGGTGGTTAATGCGGCCCCTGGGTATCAGCAGAATCTCGAGGTTCTGATCAACAAGGGCTATACCTTTTTCGGAGTAGAGCAGGCTCCGAATCTTAAGGAGTTTCTCGGGCAATTTGACGTTCGGAAGTATCTGCAGAGTTTTGGAGGAACCGTTCGGGCTCTCCTCAGTAGTACGGGCATTATCATTGTTTATTTGGTTTTTCTCCTTCTCGAACAGCGGACGTTTCCCGGGAAGATTCGTTCTCTGGTGACTGATCCGGATCGTCAGGATGACACCTTCGCGATCATGGAGAAAATTCGGGATGATATCCGCCTCTACATCGGGATTAAGGTTCTGACAAGTGCGGCCACGGGCCTTTTGAGTTACCTCGTCCTCCACTTTGTCGGGGTTTCTTTTGCCAGTTTCTGGGCGGTTTTGATCTTTCTTTTGAATTTCATTCCCACGATCGGCTCCATCATTGCTACGGCTTTTCCCTCCCTGCTCGCCTTGGTTCAGTTTGAAACCATGGGTCCCTTCATTGTCACGGCCTCGGTATTGACTACGATACAGTTCTGCGTTGGCAGTTTGATCGAGCCGAAGTTGATGGGGAATCGTTTGAATCTCAGCCCGATCATTATTCTCGTGTCGCTCGGTCTTTGGGGGTCCATCTGGGGCATCCCGGGAATGTTCCTCTGCGTGCCGATCACCGTGATCATTATGATTGTCTGTTCCTATTTTCCCGAAACTCGATTCGTTGCCATTCTTCTATCGGGCAACGGAAAGGTAGGAGGTTTGAATCGGCAGATTTCGGATCTCTCCGACCATCAGTCGGGAGAAGAAAGGGAGCTCGATTTGGCGAAAGAATAGGCTTTGCAGACGGTGACGGTAAGAATTTTTATTTTTCTCAAATTTATCCTTGTCAGAAGATCGTCTCTCCATCTTAATTCAGGGTTTTTACAGCACTGCAGGGTGGAGCAGCCCGGTAGCTCGTCAGGCTCATAACCTGAAGGTCCTAGGTTCAAATCCTAGCCCTGCACCCAATGAAGGCCGCGTCCGAAAGGATAGCGGCCTTCGCCATGTCATGAGCAAAGAGTATCAAGTTTACGTCCTCGAGAACGCAAAAGAACGTCGCTACATCGGCCTTTCGGAGGATGTTGATCATCGTCTCGGTCAACACAATAACGGTGAGTCAAAGTGGACAGCAAAGCATGGTCCCTGGAAGCTTATTTGGACGAGCAGCCGACTTTCGCTTTCCGAGGCGAGAAAGCTCGAAAATAAGATGAAGCGACAGAAGAGCGGGATCGGCCTGCAAGTAATCATGGATGAGTATAGCGGCTCGTCAGGCTCATAATCCCGCGTCCGCGGGATCCTAGGCCAGCAAAGCTGGTCCCACTGAGCGGGATTCAAATCCTAGCCCTGCACCCAATGAAGGCCGCATCCGAAAGGATCGCGGCCTTCGCCATGTCATGAGCAAAGAGTATCAAGTTTACGTTCTCGAGAACGCAAAAGGACGTCGTTACATCGGTCTCTCGGAGGATGTTGATCATCGTCTCGGTCAACACAATAACGGTGAGTCGGAATGGGCCGCCTTTCGGGCGCCGCGGTATCTTCTCTCTAGGTAGCGAGCCATGGCCTCATGGCTCCCACGTGCTGAAGGGTTGGTTGCTTGGATTCTGACTTGGGTGCGGGTTGGGTCAACCCGCGCTACCTTGGGTCGGGGCCTTCACTTGACGCTCTAGCAGGAACTTTTTTCCATATCCATCAAGCCGAGGTGGGTCCTGTGGTCGCGCTTATGTGGGATTCGCTTTCGTAGGCGACAAAGACTTCGTCCCTGGGTCGCTGTATTCTCTCCATTCATAGGCAACTTTGGGGCTACTAACTAAAATTATCGATTAATTTAGTATATATTTTATTCGATAATATATGATGGATGTGCTGGTGTGTTTGTGGCGATGGGTGACTCCATCGACATCGGAGAATCCCTGTAACCGTTGGTGCACTATGCTTATGAAGGAGAGAAGGAATCGGACAAATGTACTCATGATCCTGGCGGATCAATTCAATGCCAGCTGGATGGGAGCTGCGGGGCACGCGCAAGCGATAACGCCGAACTTGGATAAGTTGTCAGCGGAGGGTGTTTCTTTCTCCAACGCTTATTGCCAAAATCCGATTTGTACGCCCAGTCGCGTCTGTATTGCATCGAGTCAGTATTGTCACAACCATGGTTATTACGGTTTGAGCGGAAATGCCAACCCGGACTTGCCTAACTTGTTTCGACACTTTCGGTCTGAGGGATACCGGACGGCTGCCTACGGAAAACTACATTTGCCCTGTGCTCCACGAAATTGGATCGCCGATGATGTGGACGAGTTTGGAGACACCTATGAGTCTGCTGACAATATTCATGGCCAGAGCGAGTTCTTGAGCGGGCTGGAACGCGACGGTTTGCGGGACTTGGAGGACAGTTGGCATAACTCTAAGAATTACGGGCGTAGTGGAATCCCCATGGATGCAATGCCTTCGCAGCTTCCGCTGGAGAGAACTCAGGAGATGTGGTGTGCCGGTAAGGCGATGAGTTTTATGGAGGAGAGTGGAGAGATGCCATTTTGCATCCAGGTTTCGTTGCAAAAGCCTCATCATCCTCTGTTGCCCAATCCTCGATTCTGGGAAATGTATCCTGAGGATTTGGAGCTGCCTTCGACTTGGAATTTGCCGCCCAATGGCCGTCCGTCTCACTTCCGTGAGCAGTGGGAGGAGTGTCGGAAAATGCAGCCTGAGTTTGGTCAACCCGGTGAGGACATCGAGGCCCTCTATCGGCGGTGCTGGCGCGGGACACTGGCCTGTGTCACTCAGGTCGACTATGTCATCGGCCAGTTAATGGAATTTTTGGATGAGCGTGGTTTGCGCGATAATACGATCGTGGTTTTCGGTAGCGACCACGGTGCCTATCATGGTATTCATGGCATCTTGGAAAAAGCTCCGGGTATCTGCTCGGACGAAGTCTGCCGTGTCCCGATGATTTGGCGTATCCCCGGCTTCCCAGGTGCAGGCAAGGAGTGCAAGGCGCTTGTCGAGAATATTGATATCGGACCGACCTTGGCCGAATTGTGTGGTACGAGGGAGATGAACTATGCTGATGGTAAGAGCCTGTGCCCATTGGTCGATGGGTCAGTCGACTCGGTGCACGAGGCTGCCGTGACCGAAAATGCATGGAGCAAGGCCGTTCGCTGGGATCGCTGGCGACTGGTCCATTATCCGGCGGGAATGTTTGGGGCGGAGCCTGAGGGCGAATTGTATGACCTTGAGAGCGATCCTTCCGAGCGGGTTAATCTTTATGACGATCAGGCTTATCAAGAGCAGGTCCGTATTGGGATGACCCTGCTGACAGACTGGCTGATCAAGAGCATGCGCGTGACCACAACGCCGATGCTGGTGCAGACTGTTAAGAAGCTGGGCGAATCAAGAGTGGTGCCGCAGGAGAGTGACGGGCGGGCTGCCAATGCCTTCCAACCCGGAGGCCGTAACGATCTACTCATCAACTACCTCTAATAGAATCAGGAATCGGTAGGGTGGAAAGCATGCGCCTACTGTGTTTCCATTCGAATCGTTAGCCAACTTTGCTCTTGCGAATACGCCAGATCGGTAAGGCACGCTCCCCAGGAACCCGGCTACAAGGGCGTTTATTCTAAACTGATTGCAGTCGGGCGCCACTTTGAAGGTTGTGGAGAAGCTATCCTTCCTTGTCGGAGATGGGTTTTACGACTCTCAATATCGAATCTAGGTCTTGGGAAGAATTCTCCAACTGGTAGAAGAGCGGTGGGAGCTCTGGGGTGATGGAGATTTGTTGGTGTGATAACGTCTTCTTCGTCGCGAATCATTCGCGTCATTCCTAACCAGAAGTGTCGGTGATTGCTTGGCCGTTGCCTCTCGGTCCGCTAGGAGAGGGCGTCCAGATTCCTCATGAGCTCGCCTGACTTTGTCCGGACGTAGCTGTTTTGGGGAAACATCCGAGGGAACGGGAGGGCTGTCTCCAGGCCGAGATCAGACTGCAAGGTTCATCCGTATTTACGGAAAACTGTAGGTGTAACTTCGATTTTTCTAATCCGAAGGTCCTAGTTGCTTGTGGACCGTGCCGTCGTCTTCTGGATTGCGGGCAGTGGACTTTAGCTTGCGAACCATGATGAGGATGTCGCGAATACCTCCAATTATAAACCATACGACAGTGATACTGGCGACTGTGGCGTAAAGGTAAATGTTGACCTTCCAGAAGCTCAGCCAGCTACGATCGGCGATGCCAACGATCAATCCCCATGTCGTGCCGATGATAAAGGTGATAAACCAACCCATCGTCCATCCGACGTTCAGGTAGTAGATTACCCGGTCTCCCCGTGTGTACTCTTGATTGAAATTGAAGATGCGATGGAGCCAGTTGCGTGTGTCCCGGACGATTTCCCTGTTCTTGCCGTCGTCGTCTTTGCTGTTGTCGCCGTGAAGCATTTTATTGATAGGGAAGGGCTCTTTGCAGGTGAGCAAGGAGACGGTGATGTACGCGGCGATGGAGGAAAGGTAGGAGATCATAGCCAGCCAGGCTCCGTTGAGGGGGAACTCCGGCCTGATATTGGTGAGGGCGGGGACGTCTCCCCAGATCTGCTGCAAGGTAATGCCTGCGGCAGCTACCAACCAGCCAGCTGTCATCGCGGCCCAAGCGCCCTGTGTCGTTCCTCGTTTCCAGTACAGTCCGCCGATGATGACCGCGCCCGATCCGCCCAGATAGATCGTGCCAGTCAGTAGAAAGTACATCAGTAAGTAGTCTTTGAGCGGAAAGTACAGGCTCCAGAAAAATGCGAATGTGGCGACTCCGCAGACGGAAAGCCTGAGCAGTCGCATGTGGGCTTTGGTGGAAAGCTGTTTTTTGCGGAAGGGGAGGATCACGTCCTGGATGAAGATACTGCCCCAAGAGTGAATCTGCGTGTCGTCGGTGGAGATGGCTGCTGCTATGATCGCGGCCCCAAACATGCCGAGCACTCCGACAGGCAAAATTGCCGAGAGTAAGATGGGAACTCGCATTTGCTCCTGAGCTTGGGGGTCTTGGATGGCTCCGATTGCGCTGTTGACACTGTCAACCAACTCGGGCGTTCCGCCTCCATTCAGCAGGACGTAGGCGCAGATCGGCGCGAACAGCATCAGCATATAGGTGATCCCGTTGCGCCACTCAGCGAGGACACGGGCCATTTTGGCCTCGTGCGGACTCTTGGCTGCAGCATTGTAGCCTTGGTTGCCTTGCCAGCCGAGGCAGTTGTAGACGAGTTTGAAAGCGAAGATGAGGAAAAACCAGACCGTGAAATCGGTCAGCTCGTGCTGGTCGAAGGGGTTAAGCATCGATTTTCCCGTTGGGGCGGCTTGCAGTACTGTTCCGATACTGTCCCACGAGACAAAGGTGATCAGTATGAAGAAGATGACGAGGAAACTGATGTTCAGAAGTATGGACTGGAAGAAATCCGTCACCATTACCGCAATCAGTCCGCCGAACAGGGTAAAGCAGACCGCGATGCTTAGGGTGATACCCATGATGACGGGCTTGGTCTGCCAGATGAAACCGAGAAACTCAAAGCTGTCTGGGAGGCCGCAGAAGTGGATTAAAAATAAAGCGGTGATGCCGGGGAATACTCCGTAGTTCAGGATACCCGAGACCCAAGCCAGAATGCCTGCGTAAACACGAAAATTTCGGCTGTAACGCATCTCGAAAAGCTGCGCCATAGTCATAGCCTGGCTTTTTCGGTAGCGGTAGACGACCCAGCCGGAAAGGGCGATGATCATTGCGATAGGGGCCATCATCATTCCCCACCAGGCTCCGCCGAAGCCGGCCTTGTAGAACTTTTCAAAGTTGGCCACTACAGCAATGGCTCCTAGGGCGGCCATGCCGTCAGCCAGTGTGAGCAGGTAGCGTCCGGCGCAGCGGTTGGCGGCCAGAAAGTCCGAGACGCTGAGAGTGAGCGATTTTGCGTAAACGGCGACCGCGAAAAGAAATACGCCGAATGCAATGATGATGGACCAGTCGATTAGGCTGAAATTCATAGGGTAATGGAAAAATAATTACACAGGTGTTTTCCTGTGGCCCTGGGACGAGCTGCGTGACCAGCCCGGAGGGGCAGCAGAAAAATCGTTGAAAAAAAGTTGGATAGGGGATTAGCGATCTCCTGGCGGCGTAGGCTTCAGCGGCCTAAACGGGAGGTGAAGGCAGATTTACACGCCGTGGTCGTAGTGCAGGCGGATGTTGAAGGATGCTTCACCCGGATCTTTGGGTTGGACGGCGACAGTTAGAACGGGGGGCTCGTCGGGTTGTATGAAAAGATTTGGGCGTTCGACGCGCTCAAAGGCTATGCTGCGTCCATCGGTGGATTGCAGTGTCCGGCTAAGGACCAAAGGCGGATCGCTGGGGCTCCAGTCAGTGCCATTTTCAGACTGTAGCAGCACGACGCTGGTCTCACGGGAGGGGGACAGAGTGCCTTGCATGTCTTTGACCAGGCAGAAGTACTCATTGTCTTCCCGCCATAGGTAGGGATCTTCAAAGGCAAAGTCAGTTTCATCAAAATCGAAAATCGGCGTGGGGTACTTTGTGAATGGGCCCTCGGGAGTATTTGCCCAGGCCAGGCCGTGGAGAACGCGTCCACCGAAGGGCGGTTTTCCTTCACCGACGCCCTTGTAGATCATCATGAAGCGCCCATCAGAGGTATCCGTTATCGTCGGATTCGAAACCATGAGTGAATCCCAAGCGCCCGGGCTAACATCGAGAGCCGGGGTTTTTTGGCGTATCCAGGGGCCATTGGGGTGGTCGGCGATGGCGACTCCTATGCGCTGATTATTGCGGTGGGTCCACCATTCTCCGTTTCCCGCATTGCCCATATAGTATAAGTAGTATCGTCCCTCGAATGATTTGACGGTTACGTTGTGGAAGCAATGGGCATCCCAGAGCTGACTGTTCCTGTCTCGTGGCCACAATCGTTCGACAAAGGTGAAAGGGCCTTTGGGGGAATAGCCGATGGCATGTGCGATTTCGGAGTGGGTGACCCAAGCATCATAGCCTTCCGAGACAGGCCAGCGACTGTAAAAGAGGTGGTATTGCTCGACGTCGGGGTCTTTGAGCAGCGAGCCGCACCACACATGCCAACCATCTTCGCGAAAGCACTCTTCTGGACTAAAAGGCTTGGGCCCTTCTCGAAAGAAGTTGCTGAACTGTGACTTCATTGGGGGAAGCACGGTGGGCGAACACGGTTTTTGTTGTGGCATATCTGGCAAGGGCCTGGATGACTAAAAATGAATGCGGCGGGTCAACTCTTTGCTTCCGAGACTGTGCCTCGGTCTTCGTATTGTACGGGAAGCACGAGCATGCCGGGGCTGGTCGAGTGTCCTTCGGCTTTCTGGATTAGGCGCAGGACTCCCTCTTGTCCCACCTGATGCAACGGGTACAGGATAGTTGAAATTTTAGCCTCCGATTCGGGAAGGCATGGGTCTATGCCGATGGCGATTAGGCTGATGTCTTCGGGGACGGAATAGCCTGCTTCGGTCAGGGCGCGCATGACTCCGAATGGTTTCGAGAAACCGGAGAAGGCTGCGGTGAATTTCTCACCTGGGTTCTCGGAAAGGTATTTCTTGACCGCTGCATAGCCTTCTTCGGAGGAGTCACCTTCGCTTTTGACCATGATTATGTTTTTCTCGCTCAGGCCGGAATAAAGAATGGCTCGGTTGAGGTGCGAGGAGACGAAGGGCGACTGTTCGTCTGAGTAGGAGGATTTGACGCAGAGTATTTTGCTGTGATTCAGTTTCTTCAGTATATCGAGAGTCAGTCCGAAGGCCGCTTCGTAATTGGGGATGACCGAGTCCCAGCTTGAATCGACTGTGCCGTTGACGATGACGACCGGCATCTTGAGCTTCTTGAGTTCGCTCAGGAATTGGCTTGGTGGTGGGCCCAGGACGAGAACGCCGTCTGCCTTTCCGCGGGTAAATATGTCGCTGTCCTGTAGGCAGTCTTTGTTGTGGAGGCGTTTGATGATGGCGTGGAAACCGCGTGCCTCCATAGTTTCCTCGATACCGCGGTAAATCTCAGAGAAATAAGGGTTCTCAAAACAGCTCCTGAGGTCCTGAAAGGTAGCGACGATAATTGTTTTACTTAGGCGTGTGCGCGTCTTGGGCTTGTAGCCGAGTTTGCTGGCAGCTTGTTTCACCTTGTCGCGTGTAGTCTCCGGAATTGAGATATCCTGTCGGTTATTCAGGACCATTGATACTGTGGAGAGGGAGAACCCGGTTTTGCTGGAGATATCTTTGAGTTTTGGTGCGCTCATCTCTGTTTACTAAAATAGGTGGGGAAAAAATGGAATCAGTTTAATCGTGGGGGCTGTGGGGTGGATGTTTTGTCATTGAGACCTATCGATCGGTTTGGGCCAGAATCGAGAAGGAATATCCAGATGACAGTTCTAATGAATACCTATAACTAAAACATAGATAAATTTTAGCAAATAAAAAAGTTGAAAATTTTATCTACCTACTGTTGCTTTCGAAAATTCCCCGAATTGCTTACGAGAAGACCCCGATCTGAACCAATTGCCCGTATGTTTACCCGTAGTATAAAAATTTTTGGCGGATGTCTGGCGACATTCCTCGTGTTGCCGGAACATGGCTTTGCGGAGTCCAAGCCTCTTCTGATCGAGGCCGAGGATTTTGAATTCCCTGGCGACTGGATTCCTGCTTGGGGAGCGGGGCAGAACTTGCTGGGAGTCGTGAGCCACGAGAGTAATCATCCCCAGGACGCCTTGACGGTAGTCGATCTGCCGGAGTCGGGTGAGTACACGATCTGGACGAACTCGCGGGACTATGCGCACGACAAGCCGAAGAGCCGTCGTTATCAGCTTCGGGTAAACCAGATCCCAATGGATCGGGAGTCGGGTACTCATGGTGGCGAGGGATGGGCCTGGGAGCGGGTAGGGCGATTATCTCTGGAGCAGGGCGAAAATGTGCTTGAGCTTCACGATACGACGAATTTCTACGCTCGATGCGATGCGGTCTTGTTGACTCAAGACGCCAGCTATGACCCTAACGATGATCCCAATGTGCGCCGCTTCCGCGTTTCTCCGAAGCGAGTGGGGAGCGGTACCGATGGGGATGCCGGAGAGCCAGGAGAGGTTCGAGTTGACCAGACTTGGAAAGTTGAGGCTACCCTTGAGGGGCCTGTGGGTCGTCTGCGGTTTTTGAGTGGAGTGGATGCCGGTGGCAAGCCAAGGGTCGTCCGTCAAATCGATCTGTGGGAAGAGGAGGGGTTTATGGCGGAACCCGTCAACGCTGCGGGTGAGACACTGACACTGATCGAGGCGGATGGAGATCCCGAGATTTCCTTCGGTCGCATCATTCCGTATTGGAGCAACAATGGGAGTGTGCTTGAAGTGGGTGGAAAAACCTATCAGGTCGTCGGCGGTGATGATTTTCGGAACCCCTTCCGGGCGGGTTACGCTACGGTATTGGTTGCGCGTGCGGTCACCGATGTCACGGAGGAGGAGGTTGCCGTGCGCTACGAAGGTCCTGGGGGAGAGAAAATTGTGGGTGTGTGGAGTTTGTCGGATGAGCCGAATGTGGCGAAGGTGAGGTTCTCTTTCTCTCCGGAAAAGGCCGGTTTTTACAGCCTCGCTCTGTCTGCCTTTAGTCCTAGCGCTCGCGAAGAAGTTGCCGATGTGCAACTGCCGCCTCTCTATCAATTTCAGCGCCTGCCGGCGAGTCCGACGCTGGTCCCCAGCACTTTGACGCCGGTGCCCGCAGCGATTGTGGAGTTCGAGGGTGGGCAACCGCAGACGGCTTTCGTCTCGGGCGATCCCGCAGCTTTTCCGCTGGAGTGGGGGACGGGGATGAGTTCCATTTACGGCTTTTCGCTGCTCAATGTTCGAGGAGAGGTTCAGTTGGGGATTTTTGCCCCTGTATTGGGAACCGAGCGTTCATACTTTGAGGAGGGCGAAGAACTCTCTGTCGATTTTATCGTTGGCGCCGCTCCGAGTGACTGGAAGGCCGTTTTCGAATTGATAACGACTGATCTGTATGGCTTTCGCGATTACCGGGAGCAATATACCGGTTCGTTGACCGACGCGGTGTTGAATATCATCGAGCTATTGGCCGATGATGATGCTTCAGGCTGGGATCCCGAGCTGAAGGGCTACTACGATATTGAAGGGGATCCACATATCAGTCCTGTGGTTGCGCAGGCTTCTCCGTTGGCAGTGTTATCGGCCGCCGTGCTGACGGAAGATGAAGACTTCTATCTGAAGCGGGCTCTACCAGGTATCGAATACACGCTTTCGAGACTGGGTTTCCGCTATTCCGGAAAGCCGGGTTCGCCGCACTTCAATGAAAAAAGTGATGAACAGTTTGTTCCCTTCAGTCCCCAGTTTAATACGGCTTACTATCAGGGGCTGGACGCGTTGCTCGGCGGAAAGAACCCTTGGATAGGGGAGGCTGTACTGATGGAGGGAGGGAGGCTTCGTCCTACCGCAGGCTATGCCGTACCCATGCCGGGATGGACGCAGTATCTTGCCGCCGAACGTCTGAAACCCGGCGAGGGTTATCTTGACCAAGCGATTCGGGGGGCGGACAGATACATTGCGCAAAAGATTGATGCGCCTCAGAAGAAACCGGTGGGGGTTCGTAATTTTTACAACACGAATTTTTACCCCTATTGGTGGGATCTATTGGATCTTTATGAGATGACCGGTGATGAGAAGTATTTGGAGGCGGCGGAGGATATGGCCTACCAAACCATGGCGGGCATCCGAATTTTTCCTTCTGTTGAGGACGGGCTTATGACGATTCATCCTGGAGGAGTCTTTCAGGGGGACAGCGCCCTGCTGTGGAAAGGTCAGGAACGTTTTCGACTGGGCTTTCCGACTCAACCCGGCGACTTTCCTGAACGCTTGGTCTCCCAGGCTCAGGTTTCTCCGGTCGGATTGGGGCTTGAGCAGCCGACAACCCTGTTTGGGGCGGAGAAAGCGAATCGGCAGATCATGATGACCTCTTGGAGTCCCAGTCTGTTGCGACTTTACGAGCACACAGGCAACGAGCTTCTGCTGCCTTATGCGCGAAATGGGATTATCGGTCGTTTCTCCAACTATCCTGGCTATTATTTGGGGGGCTTTACGGATGTCGCTCAGCAGCCGGATTTCCCATATGTTGGCCCGGATATCTCTTCGATATATTTCCACCATATTCCGCCCCATCTGGCGTTTGCTCTCGACTTTCTGGTTGCGGAGGCGGTCGAGCGTTCGAAGGGGCATGTTCGCTTCCCTTGGGCACGTCAGGAGGGATTTGTTTGGTTCGATAATCGCGTTTACGGCATGGGGGAAGGGGAGATATTCGGTGAAAAGGCCCGTCTGTTTCTTAACTCCGAAACCGTGCTCTTGGATAACCAGCAAGTAAACTACCTGACTGCGAAGTCGCCGGGAATGCTCTGGATTATACTCATGAACGAGGATGCGGAGGCGGTTAACTGCGGGGTCTCTCTACTTGAAGGGGCCCAAGTCGATACCGCGGCCACTGGGACAGTCTACGAGATGGATGGAACGGTGAGAGAGATTGCTGTGGAAGATTCCGCAGTGAGCCTCTTGGTTCCAGCCAAGGGAGAGCTTGTTTTGGCTTTGCCGTCGCGAATTGCGGTGTCTCAAGAGGGCTACGACCGTATTCCTCCGGTGCGTGATGGTTTTCTGAGTGTTCCGTTGGGTGAGCCTTGGGGGACTCTTTACGCTTTCCGAATTCGTTCACCTTTTGGCGTGGACTCGATCTATGCCTATACGAGCCGCTATGTGGGGGAAGGGGCTAACGTAATCTTGCGCATGCTGGACCCGCTCGAGCTTGAGGAACGGCGTTCGGGTTTTCCCTATGAGTTTACTGTTTACCCTATCAATCCGGGTGTTCCCGTTCGTTTTGAACTCGAACTGCACCGTCCAGGTGCTGAACCGGAGGTTGTGGGGCCACTTGGCTTTCCTGCTTCAGGAGTAATGAAATAATTTGACTAAATTAAATATAGAATTTAGTGATTTAATGTAGTAGATTGTTTATTCCCTTCTCAAAGCACCTCAACCCTATCATCACCATGAAGTATTCTGTCCTCCAATCACTCCTAGTCGGTGGCATCGCCTTGGCTGCCACCTCGGCCTCCGCCGTCGATATCTATTCCAATGATTTTAGCGGCGCTTCGCCTTTGGCGGGTTGGGACATATCCCAACCAACTGGCTCGAGTGCTGGAATTTCCAATTCCGAAGGTAACCCGCTCCCGAGTCTTGACGTCAGCGATACCAGCACCTCGGCATTTGCGGAAGCCGACTACATGGTCTCCGGCATCAGTGCGGCGTCCTCGTCGGGCGATACGCTGAGGACATCCTTCGATTGGAATATTAATTCTTTCGCCTGCTCGTTGTCGAATACCGCTGCCAACCCACGGGTGGTTTTGCGGAATGGTGACTCGGACTTTGTCACGTTGGGCTTTGGCCGCCGGGGTGGATATCCGCAGGGAGTTGCCTTGTTCTTCTATGTCACGGAAAGCGCTGGCACCGTTATCCCTACGAGCTCAGATACAACAGCTGCAGCGATTGGCTATAACGGTAGTAGCTGGGATGCTGGCGCTTCCTTTGGGCAATATGATGGAACAACTCCTGGGAATAACAATACGGATGGCTGGATACACTTCGAGCTAAACTACACCTCAGGAGACGATACGATCTACGGAACGATGGTCAGAAATGATAATACGATTTCCTTCTCTTGGTCTGTGACTTCGACCACACTTGAGAGCATGGACGAGCTTGAATTCCGTGTGATGTCGGGAAGTGCTTCAGAGGCGGAGTTCGGCATCGACAACATAGGGATCTCGGTCATCCCCGAGCCATCTCAGTCTGCTCTCGGTCTGGTCGGCGGACTGGTGGTCCTGCTCTGCTTGGGCCGTAGAGTCCGCCGTTAGTCATCGGAAGGCCAGGAGCAAAAATAGATCTGCATAGGTGGGTTTGTTTGGGGAACTGAAACATTAGATAAGACTCGTTTTTGCTGTATTTGACCATTTTGGTCAGGGAGGTGCGTTTTTGAGCATCGTGCCTCAGCAGCTCAATTGCCCTCCCTCCCTTTAGCTTAGTTCACCCCGTTGCCCGATGTTACCCCGAGTAATAAGAATCCAAAGCGAGAACTCCGAATTTCAGTCTCTCGCAAAAAGAGAACGGAAGGCTCTTCTTCCTGAGTTCAGTCGAAAGACAGGATTTTCCCTCATTGAACTTCTAGTCGTGATCGCCGTTATCGGCGTCCTCGCATCGATTGTTTATGTCGTCATCCAGAGTAGCGTGAATAAGGCCAAGACGACAAGATCGCTGGCGAACCTTCGTGAAATCAATAGCGTCGCTCTTCTCTACACCTACGATCACTCGGGCAATTATCCTCAGACCTATGATCGCTACGACCCGTCTACCAAGACGGGAACAAACCTAGGCTGGGGTGAAAAAATCTGGCCCTACGTTGTGGGAAGTGACGATATTCCCTGGCCCGGCTTTGGGCCACTTCAGGAGGGCACAATCTTCTGCTCACCCTTTCTCGACATGGATAATCCTATGGACCGTTCCTATGCGATGAACAAGATGGTTGAGACCTCGGTGGCTGAAAACTACGGACCAAATTATCGCAAATACAAGCAATTGGAGAACCCCAGCAAAACCATCATCTTTTCGGACGCGGATAAAAGAAGCTCACTGACCTATGATCAGGTAAGTTTCGATAGTAACGGTAAGTTTAATGTGGTTTTTCTGGACGGGCATACTGAATCGCTTTTACCAGAAGATATTCCGGAGGACGAAACCGATATTCTTTTCAGCGGATTCGGCGACTCCTGAGCGCACCGTTTATTTCAATATTTTTTCTTGGGTTTGCCGCATCCTTCGTTCTCCCGCTGCCCGATGCTAGTTGAAGCTACGAGATATTTACCGTATCCAAGCGAACGTAGCCATGGCGATGGGCTCTGAAGCAACTGATCTACAGTGGGAAATCGGAATGACCGATTCGAACTCACTTACTCATTGCCAAATGATTTCAGGAACTCGTCTTGAATGCGTTCCTGAACTTCCTCCAGAGGGATCTTCTGGCCGAGTTCCTGTTCGAGGGAGGTTACGGTGCCGTCGGTGATGCCGCAGGGGACGATGCCGCCGAAGTGAGCGAGGTCGGTATTCACATTGAGGGCGAAGCCGTGGAAAGAAATCCAGTGGCGGGCGGCCATGCCGATGGCGGCGACTTTGCGTTTCTCGACCCACACTCCCGTGAGACCGTCGCGCCGTCCGCAGCTCAATCCGTAGGAGGAGACGACGGCGATGATGAGGTCCTCGACTTGGCGGAGGAGGAGGTGGAGGTCTCGGCTGACGGAAAGGTCGATGAAAAGGTAGCCAGTGATTTGCCCGGGGCCATGGTAGGTGATGTCGCCGCCCCGATTGGTCTCGACCACTTCAATACCATTTGCTTCCAGGAAGCTGCGGCCGGCGATCATGTGTTGCGCGGCGCCCCGCCGTTTCCCGACAGTGAAGACGGGTTCATGTTCGGTGAAGACGAGGGTGTCCGGACGTTGACCCTCCCGACGTTCTTGGAGGGTTTTCAGTTGGCGTTCCAAGGCCTCTCCGTAGCGGGTGCGGCCCCAGTTTTCAAATCGGACTTTCTCGGTCTCAGGCATGGCTCAGGTGTCGGATGAGGAGGAAGGCAAAACCGACGATGATGAAAAAGCAAACGGCGAGTTTGGTGGCGAGGGCCACCATGGCCCCGAGAAAGGTGCCCCAACCGGCTCGCCCCGCGTCCTTAAATCCGCGTCCCCCGAGGATCTCTCCGATAATTGCCCCTACGACCGGACCGAAAAAGATCCAGAAAAGGGGTGGGGGGAGGAAGATCCCAACGATTCCTCCGATCAAGGCACCAATCGATCCTTTCCATGTGGCCCCGTAGCGGCGGGCGCCGACGATTGAGAGGATAAAATCAAGGATGAGGGTGAGGAGAGTCAGCCCCAGCGAGATGAGGAGAAAGGTCGTGCCAGGTGAGTCTTCGGGAAGCCAGAAATGAAAGATCGCCACTCCGGCGAAGACGAGGACCGGCCCCGGAAAAACCGGGAGGATGGTGAGGATAACCCCCGCCGCAAAGAAGAGAAGGGTCGTCGCGAGCGGGAGCCAGAGATCCGGGCTCATTCGTCAGTCGAACTTTCAGGAGTTTCGGTTGCCGCCGTAGAATCGCCGGTTGTAGTCGAGCCTGCACTGGTGGCTCCAGATTTCTTATTTGTCGCTTTCGCCTTAGACTGCTTTTTCTGTTTCTTGGAGTCCTTCGACTTTGCCGAGCTCTGGGTGGCAGCATCGGTGGTATCCGAAGAACCCTCCCCAGTGTCCGCAGGCGTATTGAAGGTTTCCGTATCGGATTTGATGGCGGGTGCGTTGGAGTCTGGTGGGAATTTTCCGTTTTGTAGCCACTCTTCCGCGCCCTTTTGAAACTCTGCGTGGCGTTTGCTGTTGGAGAGGCGCCAATCATTCGTGCGGGCTCCTCCGGTGGTGGAGTCATAGGCGTTGCCGACTCCCGAGACTGCAGTTGTGGCCGATTTTCCAACCGCACCAGAAGCGGTTTTTACGGTTCCAACCGTGGCTTCTTGGAGGCCTTGCCCAGCTTCCTTCAGATTTCCCTTCATGAGACCTTTTCCAGTATTCAGGAGTCCTTTTCCGAAGCCGAGAACGGTGTCTCCAGCTCCCTTGGCTAGATCGCCGGCAGCCCCTGTGGCGCCGGAGACGATGTCCATGCCGCCTTTAAAGGTGTTACCCGCAAGGTTGCCAATAAGTTGACCCGGGCGGCCAATGACGTTGAGCAGGGCTTTTCCACCGTTGATTCTGGGTTGGGTCGGGGTGCCGCCGATTTCAATTTTCGTGACGACATTGCTGCTACTGGTGATCTTGATTTCACCAGTCAATTTGTCGGGGGAGGCAAACCACTTTGTGTAGAGGTCGAAGGCGGGACCTCCGATGGCGCTTTGGACGCCCGTTGGAACCACCGATTTGACGGTCGAGAGTTCGAAGCCAGTCAGCTGAATGGCTCCAGCGGTGACCGGAAGACCGTCGCCGATAATGGTGGATTTGGCGACGCCGGAGAAGATGGCGTTTCCGATTTTATCCTGCTTTTGTTCAATCTCGAAGCCGAGCTTTGCGCTGACGACCTCATCCTGGACTTTTTTCAGCAGACCATCCGGATCGAAGCCGATATCATCCGCAGTGACGTAAAAGTCGAGAAGGGTGACGTCGAGGGGCTTCTTCTTTTTGTCCTTGGGCGTGTCGAGGTAGTGAATCTTAAAATTCTTGAGCGAGAATTCTCCGATGTAGATCGGTTCGGTCTCAGAATCGGGGGCTTTGGTTTTTGCAGTCTTCGGAGTGGGCGCAGCCATGGTTTTCGTGGCTACAGTCGGGGGAGTCGCATCTGCGGTAGCGGTGGCTGTCTTTTCTTTCTTCTTTTTCTCCTTTTTGGATTTCTTTGAGGAAGTATCATTGGCCACGGGTTGGTCGGGGTCAGCGATATCCTTGTTGGTTTGGTATTCGATGATCGCGTCGGAGAGTTGAATGAGGGCGAAGTTTACGCCGGCGGGAAGATCTGCAACCGTTTCCTCGGGATTTACAGTGATCTCTCCGGAGTGAAAGTTGAAATCCTTGATCGAGTATTGGTTGAGGGCTTTGGGATCGCTCGCATCCGAAAAAGAACCCGCCAATTGGGAGACGGTGATCTTGTCTACCTGGATGGCTTTGCCAAAGCCTCCTTCAGACGGCTCCTCGGGCGGTTTCTCTTCGTCCGAAGGTTGCATTACCTTCAAGTCTTCGAAGGAAAATTTACCGTTTTTGTCCCGGCTGGTATGAACTTCGGGAGATTCGACGGTCACCTCTCGAATGACGATGGTGTCTTTGAAAAGAGATCCAGTGTCGATGTCGATGAAAAGGCGGCCCAGCGAGAAAAGTTTCGGCTTCTCGGGATCGCCGGAAGGATCGGCGACTTGAACACCAGTCACCTCAATGTCACCTTTCCAGAGGTTGATCTTAATGTTTTCGACCGAGGCGTCGGTGCCCAAAATGCCAGGCAGCTGAGAGTTGGCGGCCCATTTGGCGGTCGGGGAAAGGAAGAAGGTCAGAAAAACTAGAATCCCCACGATGAAAATCGCGACGAGACCAAGGAGAAATTTGAGGATCGAGAAACCCTGAGAGGAGGAGGAGGTTTTGTTCATCGATTGATGATAGTGAGCGAAAAACGAGGATAGACAAGTGAGATTCCCCGTGGGGAGCATTCATTGCCGGTAGATTGGAGGCACTTTCGCAGGGGAAAACTGTATCTCGATGAAAATCAGTGAAATCGGTCTGTTGAGGGGAGTCATAAAGTACACCGTTGCACTGGGACGTCCCTTTGAAAGGTAAGACGATGATCCAGAGAGCAGATGCTAGCATTTATCAACCTATTCATTCAGTTTGAGAGGCTCTGTGTAGCGGACCGTCTTTCGTTGGCGCTCGAATATGGTTTCAGCGAGGAAGACTCCTCGGGAGAAGTCCGAGATTGATTTGAAGATGTTGGCTGACAAGATCAAGGGTCCTGAATCGAGAGAATTGCGCCTCAAGGTATTTCGCGGCGTTTTCTCCTATCGTCCCCTCAATTTGTTCCTCATGAATCAGTCATCTGCACTCTTCTCCGGCCGTCGGATTCTTTTGACGGCTTGTGTCGTTTTCTCCGCAGGATTTTTCTCCGCGGTTCAGGCGGAGTCGGTTGATCCGGATGATGAAGCAATCCGCTACGTTGGACGATTTACGGAGGACTACCGTTTTGCTTGGACCGGTGCGGAGATTGAGACGCTCTTTCAAGGTTCGACGATCGCTGCGGATCTTCAAGTCGTGGCCGCGCCTCCAGCGGGTTTAACGGTGGTTGTCGACGGAGAGCCTCATTTCTTGAAAATAGGTCCGGGGCGTGGAACCTATACATTGGCCGAGGGACTGGACCCGAACGAGGTTCATCGGATCTCAGTGGTCAAACGAAGTGAAGGAGCTCGGGGCACGGTGAAGTTTTACGGTTTCGAGCTTCCGGATGGAGGCGAGCTAATGAGACCGGATGCGCCGGATCGGCGAATACTGGTCATCGGAGATTCGATCACCTGTGGCTATGGAAACGAGGCCTCCGATCCCAAAGAGGGAAATACCGTAGAAAACGAGAACGGTTACATGTCCTATGCTTTGATCGCAGCTCGGGAGTTGGATGCGGATGCGATGCTCATTTGTTGGTCGGGTCGGGGAATGTATCGCAACCGCGGTAAAAATAACGATCAAAAGGGAACTTTGCCGATGCTTTTTGACCAAACGTTGCCGTTTGACGGAGAGATCGAGTGGGACCATTCCCGATTCGTGCCGGACGTAATTGTCATCAACTTGGGAACGAACGATTCGGCCGAACTTAACGGGGCGAAACCTCCGCTTCCCAAGGAGGGATTCGTGGAGACCTATACAGAGTTTCTGAAGAGGCTTCGTGAAATGGCACCGGATTCTGTTTTGATTTTATCGATCGGGCCGATGCAATCGGGGCCGGTCGCTGGATGGCTGCCGGAGATTGCGGAGGAGTTCGATAATGCTTCCGTTCTGATCTATTCAAAATTCCAAGGGAAAGAGGATATCGGAGGTCATTGGCACCCCAGCGTGCTCAAGGATCAGAAAATGGCCCAACAGTTGGTCGAAGTGATTGAGGCATCGACGGGTTGGACGACCGGATCAAACTAATCCGGAGTGAATGTGAGGTTTCCGGGAATCGGAAACATGGGGTAAATCGGGAGATGGCGAAAGGTGGAAGCCTTTCAGCCGCTCGATGTCGGTATCCTGGTTCGGTGGCAGGTCGGGATAACAATCCGGGGGCGTTTGTTAGTGAACAATTGTCAGTGATCGGGGGGACGGACTTTTCGCGTTTTGGGAAGGTGAATCGAGGTTCTGGTCCGATGTTTTATCGGTAGCATGGGACGAAGAAGTGAGTGGACAATCTCTTGCTCCTTAATCAGCATACATTCTCTCGCTTTCAATAGAATACCCCCCCATGGTTCCCCATCCCTTTTGTTTTCGAGCTCCCTTGAGAGGGAGTTGCGGGGAACTTGTGTCCATCGAGGACGCTTACGGACCATGGCATTGGCTTTCTCACTTTTGGAGAAGTGGATCTCTCGAGCCTCATATTGAGGTTTATGACCTTCTCTAAATGTAACCCCGAAACCCTAACTACACACATACTCAGAACCACACATGAAAACAAAAACTAGCATTGTTTTACTTGCCTCATTGATTTCCTTTGGAGGACTCTTTGGGGAGAACCTTCCCCTTACCCAAGAGGAGCAAGCCGCACTGACTCCCCAGGAGGTCCTTCAACGGCTGATGGATGGGAATGCCCGTTTCCAAGCCGGAGAAACCTCTGACCCCAATGTGGAGAAGCGGGTGCAAGCTTCCGCAGGAGGACAATATCCCGAGGCGGTGATTCTCTCTTGTCTCGATTCCCGTGTTCCTCCCGAGTTGGTCTTTGATAGCGGAATCGGCGATATTTTTGTCGGCCGGATTGCCGGTAACATTGAAAACGATGATCTTCTCGGTTCGATGGAATTTGCCACCGCTCTTTCTGGAGCCCGCTTGGTGATGGTATTGGGACATACGAGCTGCGGGGCTGTCCGCGGCGCCTGTGACGGAGCTGAGTTTGGCCACCTTACCGGCTTGTTGGAGAAGATCGAGCCAGCCATTGAGCAGGTCGAGGATTTTGACGAAGATGAACGTTCGGGGACGAATTCTGAATTTGTCGACGCCGTCGCTGCGGAAAATGTTCTTTTGACGATGGCCAATATTCGCGAGAAAAGTGAAATTCTCGCCGAATTGGAAGAATCCGGCGACATCATGATCGTGGGAGGTATCTACGACTTGGGCACCGGATCGGTGACTCTTCTCGAAGAGTAGTTCTCCTCGTTGCGAGGCTCCATCTGATTCCAGAAGGTATTTGCCCAAGAGGGACCGCGAGGTCCCTCTTTTTTTTTGAGCCTTTCGTTCTTATACCGAATTTAGTGAGTTTTGACCGTTATGGTGCAGCGCAGAATCGAAGCAGCGCAAGGCTCATTTCTCATCCCGCCATAACTATCAAAACTTCCTAAATTCGGTATTAGTTCGACCTCCTTCTCGGGCTTGTCGGCGAGGGCCTCTCTGTAGTGGGTAGGGCGGTAGCCCGTCCGAGTACTAACGCCCCAAGTCGTCCCCGATGATCTTCTGGTAGGCCCGGAAGGACGCTTTTGGTGTCCTTTCGAGGGTTTCAAAATCGACGTAGGTGATCCCGAAGCGCATGTCGTAGCCGCGGGTCCACTCGAAGTTGTCCATCAGAGACCAACAGAAATAGCCTTGGACTGGAACGCCATCCTCGTCGCGGGCTGCCTTCATGGCGTCGGTGTAGCCTTGGAGGAAATTTGCCCGAAATTGATCGTCGACCGCTTCCTCGCGGCTGTTGGCTGCGACCGAGCAGCCATTTTCGGTGACGTAAATGGGGTAGTCTCCATAACGCTTGTGGATCCAGTTGAGCAGGTTCCGGAATCCCCAGGGGACCACGTACCAGCCCATGCTGGTTTTCTGCCAAGCCTCATCGGCGGAGAGAGATACCTGCTGGTCATCGCTCATGCCGCCATTGCCTTCTCCGGGAGCAATGCCTCCTTTTTCTGGGGGGCGGGCCGAGGCGTAGTGGGTCGTGTAGTGATTCAGTCCGATGAAGTCGACAGACCCCTTCACCAACGCTTGCTGTTCGGGAGTGAAGGAGGGGAGGCGGTCCCCGAGACGTTCTTTCATGATCGCCGGATAGTCGCCCAGGATGACGGGATCGGTGAGCCAGGCGAAGAAGAACTCCAGAGATTCCTGGGCCGCAGCCCGGTCGGCTTCGTTATCGGTCAGTGGCTCCCGCCAGTCACAGTTGTTGGCGAGCCCGATCTGACCGGGATAACCGCCTTCGCGGAACTCCTTGACCGCCATACCGTGGGCGATGAGAAGGTTGTGGGCGGCAAGATAAGGTTCAGTATTGGACACGCGGCCCGGGGCAAATTCTCCGTTTCCGTATCCCAGGACGGCGGTGCACCAATTCTCGTTAAAGGTAATCCAGTGGTTCACACGGTCGCCGAAGGCGTCGAAGCAGGTCTTGGCGTAGCGGCAGAAGGCTTCACTGGTTTTTTCCGAGAGCCAACCGTCGTTTTCCAATTGGAGGGTGAGGGGAAGGTCCCAGTGATAGAGGGTGATGAAGGGGGTAATTCCCTTGGCGAGGAGGCCGTCGATCAGGCGGTTGTAGAACTCGATGCCAGCGGGGTTTACGGATCCTTTGCCGTCGGGAATGATGCGGCTCCAGGAAAGGGAGAAGCGGTATCCGGTAACTCCGAGCTCGGCCATGAGCTCAATATCCTTCTCGAAAAGATGATAGTGATCGCAGGCCACATCACCGGTGTCCGCATTCTTGATCTTCCCGGGAGTGTGGGAATAGGCATCCCAGATATTGAGGCCTTTTCCGTCTTCGAGCCAGGCTCCTTCGATTTGATAAGCCGCGGTTGCGGTTCCCCAGTAAAATGGTGTTTTCATAGTAGGATAGAGTTGCTTCTGAACCCTATTGACTTGCCGAACGCCCCGGGGAGTCAACGGCAATTCGGAGGAGGTGGGGAGGCGAGGTGTGCACCAGTAACTCTTCTTCTAAACCGGTGAAGAAGGGTTTAACGGAGGGGTCAACCGACCTTAGTGGCCTTGAGGAGATTCTCCCTGGATGATGAGAGGTGCCGAGTCAGTTCGGCGAAGCTTTGATCCGCTTGGGTTTCAGTGAGGCATAGGAAGAGGCTTCCCCGGTGGGGACCTACTTGGAAGGGAATCGCGATGCGGCAGATGCCGGGCCGGGCGAGGGAACGATCTCGGAAAATCTCCGAATCGGGAGAGGTTCGGAAGCGGGTGAGAGACTCTTGGAGTTCCGCTAGGCTTGCAATGCTGCTCAGAGGCCCTCCGACCATTTGTCGCTGTTCCTCCGGGGTCATCAGAGAGAGAATGGCGAGGGCGCCAGCATGGTCTCCTTCAAAATGAAGGGTATGCCCGGGATGAATGATCGAGACGGCTCCTTCGGCGACCTGGCTGGCGACCACGATCAGACGATCGTTCAAGAAAGTCGCCAAAGCCGTGGATTCGTTGGTGATTCGGCAAAGTTGGCGAACCGTATTCTCCGCGACACTTTGGAAACCTCCCGATCCGCCGGTGCAGAGCTGTATCCAGTTCTGCAGGGCAGGACCTCGGACATAGCCGACCTTGCCAGACCGGCGCACATAGTCGGCAGCTTCGAGGGTCTGGAGAAGGCGGGAGAGGGTGGCATCGGTCGCCCCAGGGAGAGTTTGACGCAGCTCCGAAAAACGGACCGGTTCTTCCTCCAGAGAAATCCTTTCCAGGACTTTGATGCCACGGAGCAGGGTGGAGGAAGAAGGGTTTTGGGGCGCGGCCATATTCGGGAAAACCCTTAGGCTGGTGCGATTCGGGGCATTGGCAAAACTTCTTTCGCCATTTCCGCCTGCACAAAGGCTTGCAGGAGTTTGGCTTTGACCGCCGCATATTCGGGGTCGCTCCAGCGATTGTGGATCTCGCCTGGGTCAGTTTTGAGGTCATAGAGCTCTCCGCACTCGAAGGCGCGGAAGACTGTTATCTTGTAGCGGTCATCAATGTAGGTCTTGTGTTCGGCTACGCCCGGTTCGTGGTTGTCCTCGACCAGGGTGTGGGATCGCACCGCGGATTGCGGGTCGCGCCAGGAGGGTAGCTGGTCGACGCCGGTCATAGCGTAAGGTTTGTTGATTCCGGCAGCGCTGAGCATCGTTGTCGGCAGATCGACCAGACTCTGGAGTGCCTTCGAACGGCCGTTTTTCGGGACCTCTCCGGGCCAGCGCACAAGGAAGGGAACCTTGACCCCGTCATCGTAGTGGAAGGGGCCCTTGGCGATCAAGCCATGGTGCCCGAAGTAGTGCCCATGGTCGGAGGTGAAGATGACCAGGGTGTTGTCGGCGATTCCGAGCTCCTCCAAGTGGTCGAGGATTTTTCCGACGTAGTGGTCGAGGGCCGACACCATGCCGTAGTAAATGGCGATGTCCTTTGCCAACTCCTTCGGATCGTGGGAGTGGTCCTGAACCCCATGCATCCATTTTCCGTGAATGCCGTAATCTTCCTTCTTGCCCCCTTCGAGACTCAGCTTGCGGAAAGGGCTGGCATCCGGATCGTCGAGCTCGGCTGGATCCAGTGACGGGACGGTGATTTTTTCCGGATCATACATCTCGCTCCACGGTTTGGGAATGAGATAGGAGGGATGGGGGTCGAAGAAGCTCGACCAGAGGAAGAAGGGCTGGTCACTTTGAGCGTATTCGCTGAGGTAGTGATTCGTCCGTTCGCTGATCCAAGTATTGTAGTGATACTCTTCTGGGAGGTCCCATTCGTGCTTCCGGGGGCCCTGACTTCCCGTGGGTTTTTGGAAATAATCGCGCCAGTTTTTCAGGCCTTTCTCTTCCATCCAGAGCGCGTAGTGCTGGCCGACGTGGGCTTCGTCCGTGTGGTTCCGGGCGAGCTCGAAATCATCGAATCCGTAGAAGGGGCCCTCGAAGTTCCGCCAGAAATCCAGATCTTGAAGAGTGGGGTAGGACTCGAGGGAGGGAAATTCCTCGGTGCTTTGGAGTGGTTGGAAGTGGGCCTTGCCGACGAGCCCGGTCCGGTATCCGTTTTTACGCCAAGTATCGTTCATGGTCGGCCGGTCTTCGAGAAGCTTGGTCCCGAGGGTGTAGGCACCGTGCTGACTCGGCCATTGCCCGGTGAGGATACTCGCCCGAGTCGGCGTGCAGGTTGGGTTCGGGCAGTAGGCTCTCTCGAAAAGAGTCCCTTGGCGGGCAAGGCGGTCGAGGTTCGGGGTCTGAATCTCGGGGTTGTCGATTCCCAGCGTGTTCCAATGCTGCTGGTCGCTGGTGATGAGGAGAATATTGGGTCGGGCTTTCATAATACCAAAAATAGAAGTAACTACAATTAGTGATAGTATTCGAGCCGGGCAATCCAATAGTCGAAAAAAGGGATTCTTTGCTGGGAGGATACCTGGATTTCGGCCGCTTCCGCGGTTCCTCACTACGATCGGCGCAGGAGGAGGGCCGGAGAGAATTCCTTCCCGCTGGCCAACAATTCTTGCTTGTCATCGTGAAGGACATCAGCACTGTACTTTCTTTCGCCGCCGGAATAGCTCAGCTGGTAGAGCAACTCATTCGTAATGAGTAGGTCGTCGGTTCAAATCCGACTTTCGGCTCCAGGCGTAAATCCCTTTTTAATAGCGGCTTGTGGGATTTTTTCTTTTCTTGTTTAGATTCCTTCTTTTTTGAAGGTGCCCGGAAAGTGCCTATTTTGAAAAGGCTGCTGAAATCCGATATGTGGGAAAAATTTTGGTGTCGATCCCTTCCGACCGTTCAGCTTTGCTTTCTGACGAACACGAAAAAGCCCCGCCCGATAGTCGAGCGAGGCTTCTGCTTCGAAAGTCGCCTTAAGCTCAAAGGTTGTCTTTCACGCTTTCCCAGAGGTCCGTAACACCTGCTTGGAATGCCTCTAAGACTTTTTTGCGAACATCTCGGAAGTGGCACTCGGTACCAAGAGTCCATTGCTCTTTGCTAAAGTCCGCGCCGCACATTCTCACTCCCGAAAAAATGGATTGGAATTGCCCCAATTTCTCGTTTTTGTGCATTTATGACTAATGTACGCTGAATTTTCTCCGGAAGTGAAAAGCTTGCAGTCTACTCGCGAATTCAGATAACTCGTTTCTATGAGCGATGACCCGAAACCCCCGCCGCCCCCAGCACCTATTCCTGCCCCCACGGGAAACCCTGGAACACGTGATCTAAATCCGACACGGTAGGAGTGAGTTCGAACAAAGAGATCTGGGAAAGCTATACTCGATACACCAAAGATCTTACCGAGTACTCACGGAAACTGGGATTCGCCGGCGTTGCGATATTTTGGATTTTGAAGAATCCAGACGGTTCATTTTCGGTCCTCATGAAGATCGCTTTGATTTTTTTCATCCTCTTTTTCGTGTTCGATATAGCTCAGTCCTATGTTGGATCTCGTCGGCGTCTAGAATGGAACCAGTCCGAAGAACAAAAGATGTTCGCGAAGTATGAGACGATCGATGGCGAATACCACTGGCCCAGAGAGCTTGATATACCTGCGCAACGATATTTCCGGCTCAAGGTAGGAGCATTGATTTCTGCTTACTCCCTAATCGTTGCGGAAATGATGCTTCGGTTCGTCCAATGAAAAGATTAAAGAACCTTTAACAAGATTCGACACCATAAAGCCCCCCATAGAGCATGGCTAGTATTCTCACCATCCTGAAAGATATCTTCTTCTTGGTTGGCGCCATTGCGGGGCTCTTGGCTCTATTTCGGCAATTTGTAGAGAGCAAGTTCAAGAAAGACCTCGACCGACTGAATTCTATACTCTCCAAATTTAGTGCTAGTGAAATAATGGACCTTGAGTATTTGATCGGAGGAGCCCGTAAAATTCCTGACAGTGTCTTTTCCCCCTTCGAGAATCTCGCGAAACAAAGGAAGATCAGCTGGAACGAAGTTTGTTTTACAGGACCATTACGGAAAGAAATTCAGTCGGAACTTGAATGCCTTGATCAGGATTACCTTTCTCTCAGAGAATTCATTCAGACACCCCACTGGGATGGATCGAACTGGGACTTTAGATACTATTGGACCTTCGAAAAGAATAGCTTCTCAGAACTGCAAGGCAAAGGCTCCTATCCGGAACATCTAAAGATGGCCGAAGAGGCTGCAGAACGACTCCGAAAAAGATTTCAAAGGGTCCAGGCTCTGGCTGACCTTCACTTCTATCAAGCTATTGCTTCCGGTTTCACCGTTCCTCGATTGTTCCGAGCACGAGGGCTAGAACTGTAAATTGAATAGAGATCTACCCAAGCAGCAACATTGCCCGGGCGTGGACCTTCTTCCTTTTCGGGTGCGAATACTGATTCCACCGGAGTTTCATTCCGATCGATGTATCTGCGAACGCAGCGGATTTCATGAAGCTCACCTCCTCAGCTTTTTCTTGATGTGGATCGCCCGTTTCGCCGCATCCACGGAGGAGGTCAGAAACTTCCGGTCTTTCCCGGGGTTGAGGTATCCCCCATCGACATAATACTTGCGAAACGTCGGGTAAGAAACCCCGCAACGGCGGGCGGCTGCCGCTCCCGAGAGACGGGCCGGCGGCTGGTGCAGTGCCTCGAGGATCGCATTCTGAGTCTCCTTCAGCGACTGAAGCTCCGACAAGATCATTCTCTCCCCTTTAGTCATCCCTTCATTCATCGGTATTCCTCCTGATCTGTGACTTCGATCTCAATTTTCCTTAGAAGGTCCGGTGCGACCTTTGCGGCAGGTCCTGCTGCCGAAACCATCCATTGTGCAATATCACAAATGGGTTTAGTTCCTAGGAATTCAGGAAATTCAGAAAAGGGTATCTGAAACCAGTGCGCTACCTCCATACTGTTGCGGTGCGGCCTTCCTCGGAAGGTTACTCTCAGGATCTTATCTTTCCACGCTCTTCTTAATGGCTCTGCACCTGGATAAACTGGTTCGTCTTCGTCGGACCAACGAGCAGGCGTTTTTAGAATTTTCCCCCGGAAAAGTTGTCGTAGCCTCTGTTCACGCTTCATGCTGCTTTCTCCTTCTCAGGTGCGAATGCTGATTCCGGAGTTTCGTTCCGGTCAATGTATCTGCGAACGCAATCGATTCCATGGGCAATCATGATTTCCCATTCACCTTTTTCAGCTTCTGTGGAGAGCCTCAGACCTTCCATGAGGTAAGTCTTAGCGGCTTCTTCTCGCGTGATCCGCAGTTCAGCAGCGATGCCATCAAGAACGGCGGCTTGTTCATCAGTCAGCTCGATTCCGATTTTCATAGGGTATACCTTTACAATAGACCGCCCGCGCTGCTCAGGGTTCTGAATAGGCCACATACGGCCTCCCCAAGCGAACACGCGGGCGGAAAGTGTATTGGAATATTGTATGTGTTGAGGTTCAGAATTCCCCGGGCCTTTACGGCTTAAGATTAAATAAGCACACTATTCAGTATTGTCGCAAGCACAAAAAAGGCCGGCGGGGTAAATGAGGAAATCCCCCGCCGGCCTATCCTTTTCTTTCATGAACCCTATATCAGAAGTATGGAAATTCTAGTAATGTATCTTTGATACAATTACGTAATTGTGCGTAATGCTCGTTTTTGGCTGCCATCGATGCAGGAGTTTTGCCTCTCTTCACCCGCTGATGGGCTCGTTCGTCTTCAGGTGTTCTGGAATTGGCCAAGGCTCGGGCGGGGCAACATAGAAATAGGCATTAGAGCTTTTGCTGATTTCTTGGTTGAGCACAGCGGTGACATCAATCGGGATGTCTTCCCCGTCGATATCCGCGGATTCCTGGGTTGAGATATTCACACCAAAGGAAATGTTGCCGAGCTGCCGAGCTCCTGCTCCGGGAACAAAGTTGGTCCCGTCTTTAATGACTTGGCCTTGATAAACTTCAAAATCGACGGTGATGTCTCCAGTTCCGATCTCGCCATACCAGAACGCCCTCAACCGGAAATCGATTGCGGCATCCGGCAAGTCTTCGCGGAGCTTCTTGAGGTCCACGCGTACGGCCTCTTCGCCGATCTCCAAGGTGTTATCGCCTGCCCAGAGAAGATAATCGGTTTTGCGACTCCCATCTCCGACTGGTTCTCCTCTACTCCAACCAACGTCCTGCCCGAAATCGCTGGCTCCGGGAGTCAAATTGGCTGTGCGCGTATCGAGGTCACGACCCCCGACGTCTTCCCAGGAATAGCGGATGACAATATAATCAGCGTCCTTGATCAGCTTCGTCACATTCACGTTGCAGCGGGCCATGGGAAACATCTTCTTTCCGCCGGCTTTCCACTGTGCTGGAAGATCCCCGGAGTAGAGGAGGGGCCCGCTTCTTTCGGCGATCACCGCGCTGGCCTCCTCGCAATCCGTGTTCTTGGCACTGTGGAGAGATTTCATCGGGTATGAGGCTTTGGTTCTCCAGCCCTCGCTGGTGATCTTCACGATGGCTCCCTTACTCCCACCGGCCTGCATGCTTCCTCCGGTAGCTCGTGGGTAGTCGATGGCCCGCAATACCTTCTTCGAATCAAACCCTGCTGCTACGAGGATGTCAGCGAGCTTGACTCGTGCTTCCGCTGCGCTTTTTCGAATCATTGAAGTTTACTTTCCAACCGGCCCAGGCGCTTTTCCATGGAGACAATTGCTTTCTGCCAAGCCGGTTCTCCCTGGGCTTTGTTACCGCCGCCTCCGCCGCCTTTCTTCATGTCCTTGGTCTTGGACTTCTGGCGATCCTTCTCAAGGGCATCCCGCATCTCCTCATCGGTGAAGAACCGGCCTTTCTTCCCTTCGCGGAATTCGCGGAACCCCTTGCCATCGGGGGTGTTCTCACGCTGGAAATACAAATCTTCCTCCTGTTCGGCACGGGCTTTGACCGCTTCGCGAAGATTCTGATCGCTGGATAGATCGCTTGTGGCGGCTCCACCGGTCGTGGCCGTGCCCACACTCCCACCTGAGCCCCTGGCACCGGCGGTTGCTGGATCATTTAAGGAGAGAATTCGATTCCTAGTTTTTTCAAGTTCCAACTGCTTCTCGGTCAGCTTCACCCCAATCTCCGCTCTTTTGGCTGAGTCCTCTTCCAGACGCCCTTTTTCTCTAAGCATCCGGATCTCTCCCTCAAGTTTCTCCGCCCGCTTATTCTCAAGAGCTATCACAGCCTTCGTTCCGCCCTCCTGTTGAGCTCTGATCATTTCCCGATCAGCTTCCAGCTTTGTAACCCTAGCCAGATTCTTGCGGACGATTTCCAGATTGTCAGAGATCTCCTTATTGCGACGTTCCCGGGCCTCTTCAATAGCATCGTGAAGCTTAGCCAACTGGTTCTGCATTTCCATTTCCTCACGTTGGCGAATCTTCTCCAGAGTAATTTCCCGCTCCTTTTCCTTCAGTTCCTTTGCCTGTTTGATCTGCTCTGCTCGAAGCCGATCCTGTTGAGCCCACTCAAGGCTTTGCTCTGCAAGTTCGGCCCGCATTTCGGACAAACTCAAAGTTGTATCATCGATGTCCCCGGTGAGTTGATTGACGATATCACCGAAGGATTCCCCCGCATCGGCAGCAAATTTGAATGTCTTCGCAATGTAGGACACTCCATGGAGTCCGATCTCGGTGAGTTGATCTTTCAATTCCTCCGCATCCTTGATCATTTCACTTTCAATACTCAGTTCGCTCATATCATTGCGAAGCTTTCGGAGGCTTTTGCTACCATCCTCCAGGACATTCACAAATGCAGCACCTTCCGAATCAAAGAATTTGAAAGCCAGCCGAAGTCGGTCACTCTCTTCTCGGGTGTCTCTCAGGCCGTCTGCAACCTCGTAGAGGATATCATCGAATGATTTGGCATTGCCTTCTCGATCCCGCAACTCAATGCCCATCTCTGCGAACGCTTTTTTCGCTTCTCCGGATCCATTTCTAGCCTCGGCAAGCCGACGATTGAAACGTTGCAGGGCCATATCCGTCGTGCCCGCTTCAATGCCAGCCTTTTTTAGACCAGCTGCACGAAGCTCCTGAAGCGCGTCAGTAGTGATCCCGATCGTATCCGCTTTCTTTCCGATGCGGTCCATGTAATCGACGAGGTCGCCGAGCTTACCTACTGCGAAACCGGCTGCGGCCCCTGCGAAGAGTCCTTTCATCGTCCGGGCCAATCCCTTCCCCCGTTTCTCAACCTTGTCGGCCGCGCGGTCAAAATTCCGGGTGTTCCCTCCGAAATGTGCAATGATCGAATCGTTCATCAGAGTCTAGATCATGAGCTGAGCAATTTCTTGTTCGTAGGCCTCAATCTTCAGGAGGATATCCCGCTTTTCGGCTTGGATCTCTTCGATCAATCTCCGATTTTGGCTAAGGCCATTTTCGATTTCGCCAATGATCAAGTCGGTGAGCGCTTCCAGCGATTTTTTTGGAAACTTCACTGCGACTGAAATGGCGATGTCCTCGAATCCGGTTCGTGGGTTGAAGCGGGCTAGCAATGCATCGAATTTCGCAGCCATTGTGCGGCCCTGGCTCATCGAGCTGTTTGCCGTTTCTTTCACGAGTGCAGCAACCAGAACCGAATGGCCCTGGTGTTTGTTGGAAAAATCTTTCAATTCCATGATTGATCCTCAGCTATTTCCCGGACTGGGGAACACATTGGCGAGTTGTCGATCAATTGCCCGGCATGCTCGCGAGATTATAGGGTCATCTGCGAATTCCAGAGACACTTTGCTTATTGCCAAACGTGGTTCCAAGGTCTCCTCCAAAATTGCTTCAAACTTGCTGAGTGCTGGCTCTGGGAGGCATCTCACGATCATCTTGCCAAGAACATCAGAAGAGAAATCGACCATCTCCTGATTGAGTTCTTCGGTCGGATTGGATCCACAATCCGGATTCTGTGGGCGACGATCACTCATTTGCCAGACTCTTGTAACCCTCGTAAAAGTTCAGTGCTTTCAACACATGTTCGGCGTCGACGGTTTTCTCCTGATCTAACAACTCGCAGTAGAGCGCGGTGAGAACATCGTCCAGTTCGTCGAATTCCTCTGTGAGCGCCAAGAATCGACCATTTTGAGAAGGAGGGATGTAGGAAACGACCCTTTCTAAGATCTTTGCCAACAGCTCTCGACCGCGTTCTTGCTCGAGGAAAGTATAATCTTCTGGTTGTTTTTGTTTTCTCATATCCTAGAGGTGGCGTTTCGCGAGGCTGGAGACGATCGATTCGGAAGACCGACCCGGATAGAACGACGAGAAATTGAGGCAGCGCTCAACGAATCCTTTGGTGCTCCCGGGAGTCGCTTCCGCGGCCGCCTTTACCGCGACCAATCGAGCGTGAACTTTGGAGGCCTCGAATTCTGATTCAGTTCGCTCCACACTTTCGAGATGCTCAATGGCGTTGGGATATTCTTCCAGACCCGAAAACTTCCCTTCCGCGGCCAGATACCTCTTGTTTTCGGCCTCAACTTTCTTCGCCCGCCGATTATGCAAGCGGGACACTTGAGCAAGAATCTTGTCAACGGTGCGGCTGGGATAGAGCTTGGCTAGCACGAGTCCCTGCTCAATGTCCTCAGTGTCGTGATTCTTGACAGCCTTGATCGCATCTACGACCTGGGTCATTTTGTTCGCAAGACCTTTGGCTTTTGCCTCTCCTTCAGCGTAGAAGGTTTGGCGTAGATCGGCAATCGCTGATGGATGATCGACCAGTTTCTGAGCCGAAGATGTAAGTGATAGTGGTAGTTTCATAGTTTCTTGTTCCGCTGCATGGCGGCTCGCTTGATTGTTTCAGGTAGGAAAAGCTTCCGCCGTGGGCAGACAAAATCCGGAGTAATCTCACCGGTAGACACCATCCGATGAGCCGTTCGCAAAGAAACTCCGAGAATGAAGGCCGCACCTGAAAGCGTATGCAGGTGAACCGGCTTGGGCTGTGGGTTATTATGTGCCATTTCCTTTAGGTTCGGGGCGTCAACCGGAGGTTAGAAACGGTGTCCGGAAAGACGACGGCGGCGGGAAATCGGAACGTACTGTGTCTGCTCCTCACCAGCCTTCGGCAACTGCGCCTCAGCTTCCTCCAGACGCTTGGTTAGGACTTTGAACATTGCCCTGATTGCCGCTTTTGTTGGGAGTCGCCCCGTCTCATCGCGGGGAATGTCGAGTCGCCGGATCTCCCAGCGCGTAAGGCCTGAAAGCGATTCCAGTTCCTCAAGTGTGCTGTACTCTTGCATAAGTTATTGAAGCGGAAACGGAAGCGGAACTTTTCAGGATAGAATCTCTCAAAAACGACCGTCGGCGCGCCCTACCTCTGGAAAATTTTTCTCAAAAAAGGACCCGTGATTTTCTCTCATCCAGGCCAAGAGGCGCTCTGTGTCGGTCCCCCCGGGGGGTAATTTTTCGAGAATTGTTGTCCGGTGCTTGCCGATTGCTTGCTTGCTAACTCCAAGCCTGGATGCCAGGGAACTGAGACTTTCCCGCCTCTCAGTCAGTATGTGGTGAAGCGCAGCAAAACTCGGTGAGAGGCCGGCCAAGCCGACCAGGAAAGCCTCGATGGCCTGCAGTGTGTCGCGTCGAGTTCGTTCGGCAGCGATCTCATCAAGCAAGCCTACCAGCTCCCACGCTGTTTCTTCCCCGACTTCTTGAATCAGGAGATCCATGGCCGGACGGCCCCGTGCATCGTGCACGAGGCGTCCGAATCCTGGACCATCGAGGGCGCCGTTTTCGAATAGTATCTGACGCTCCATCGATCAGAGATTTGACGAGGCAACCTCCTCAACTTTAGCAATGAATTCGCGGAGCGTTGCGGCGGCCACGTTGTGATAGCGTTGACGAGAGAAGGGAGGTTTAACCGGTGCGAGTGCCTTGCTCGCCAAGCCGAGACTCTTCAGGATGCGACTCAGATTCATACCTACTGATTCATCGAGCCTTGTGGGATCGAGATCTTCAGCCATCTCATGAGCACGTTTCTCGGCGAATTCATGTTCCACTTTCGACGCCCTTGAGATGGCCTCGTTAACTGCCCCGTCTCTGACTCCCCACAATGCGCGCTTTGTCTTCTCAAGGTGGCGACGAGCGGCGACGAGTGCGCTCTCGGCCCCGATCCTGGAGGAAGTGGCGTTACCGATTTCACTCGGTTTTCCGTCCTCGATCGTGGCGGCTTCTTTTTGTTTTGCTTGCGCGAGTGCGCTCTCGGCCTTTTCGAGTCGAGTGGTCGCGTCGGCTTGATCCTTCTCGAGCTTTTCGAGCTGATCGAGTTCTCCAGTGAACCCGACATAGCCGGGTGTCCGATGATTGAAGTCCGAGTAGGAGATTTCCTGGTCGAACGGATTTTTGGTTTCTGTGGTCATTGTCTTATTTCTTTGGTTTGACTGAACTCCGACCGAACGCGGTCAGAGTGTGAAAATTTAATTTCAAGATCTGCATGGGCAGGGGGATCAGTATCACCGGCCTTATATATAAGGCCGGGTGATCCTTGATACCGATCCCTGCCCGGTGGGTTCATGATCCCAGAATGATCCCGAAATGATCCTTGATCCTTCATCACTTCTAAGACCGCTTTCTCTCTGAGTTTTTGGCCGATTCGATCTCCTGACGTGCAGTGATCCCTAGGCCGTAGAGTCCGGTGGCTGCGTTGAAGCTCAATGCCGATGAGGGATCATTGCCTTTTTGATCCCGATTTTTACAAATCCAGCGCTTCGCAGTAGCTTCAGATTTGGCTGTATGTTTGCAGAATGCTTCGACGAGATCGCCGTGTTTCCAGCTCTTCCATGGATCGCCGGCGGCAAGTTCAACGATGATCGCGCGGGCTTCCTCCGCTTTGGCATCTGCCTTTGCAGCCATCGCGCTTTCAACCTGCACATGCATCCCAGCCTGATCATTCCACTTCATGCGGATTCCCTGTAACTTTGGAATCGGGGCCCGGCGGGTTTTCGCAGTGTAAATCACTGTCGTCTCTCCATCCGGTTCCCGCTCCATGCGGAGCACGGTCTCAGATTTTCGCTCGAGATAGCTGCCGAGGTGCCCGCGCATCTTCTCACTGCCCGGGTTGAAATGGAGAATAGTCCAGATCACAGTCCGGAACTCGTTCGCAAGACGGTGAAGCTCTGTGACGACACCCTGAACCTCTCCGGGATCGTTGACGTCGTTACAAACGTCGCCGACTCCATCGAGCCACACACTGTGGATCTCATCGAAAGATTTCTGAGCATCGGCAAGAATGACTCGGAGAGCGTAGAGGATCCTTCCCGGATCGGTTCCAACCATCGGAAACGAGAGGAATCGCTTTGGCATGCTTTCGAGTCCGGCCCTACGTAGCGAACGCATTCCGACGATTTCAAATGCATCTCCTCGAGACTGTTCCGAGTCGATATGGACGATCGCACCTTTGCGCTGCGGGGATTTCCAGCCCAGGACACTCTCTGGAGAAAGGCCAGCGGCAAGACCACCGACCAAAAGAGCCGTTTTCCCGACCCCCGGCGCTGCGGTCAGGGTGCAAAGGTTTCCCGGGTGCGACACCTCAGTACCGGAAAACTCGTAGAGGCAAGGTTCTGGAGGAGGAGGATTGCTCGGATCAAATCGAATTTCTTTCAACCACTGGCGGACCTCATCTCCTTCCTCTACTTCCTCGTAGGGCGCGGTCGACTTTATCATCTGAAAAAGTGACTCGCTTGATCCTCCTTCCTTTTCAAGCCAATCGCTTACGTCACCTTTCGGCAATTTCGACGGTGCAAGGATGCGAACTTCCTTTGCTTTTCCGTAAATGGATCTCGCTACGCGAAGAGCATGCTTCTCACCGGATTCATCGTTGTCACGAAGTATCACGACGAACTTTCCTTGGAATAGGTCCGCGAAGCTATCGTTCCACTTTTCGGCGCCTCCGCAGTTCGTAGTCGCCGCTATTTTGAGTTTTGCTAGGGTGTCGGCGTCCTTTTCTCCTTCGACGATGCAGACCGAATTTTCGTCTTTCCATTCCGGCAGCCGATAGAGGACAGGTTTCACACCTCGCAAGCCCCATCCTTTAGGAGTCCCCTGGACGAATTCCTTTTCACGCTCTGGATGCTCGAGACGAGCAACGAAATGAAGATCGGATCCGTGTTCGTCCTTGTAATGGTAGCGAGCCGTTTCCTTGTAGCCTTCCGCGATCAGAGTGTCATACCTGCACCGGCTTACCTTGCGTTCAGGTTTCGAGCCTTTCTGAACTTGGCTTTTTGGTTTCAGCTTGAGCCATTCGCCCAGAAAATTCTGCGCTGCTTGTATATCTCCGTCGAACTTTGAGACCGCAGCCAGATCAATGATTCCCCCGCCATTTTTGTCCACGTGGTCGAACCATTCATCTTCGTTGATCGCGACATTGGGCCCATCTCCACCTCGCCAAGTGGCCGGGATCCGACTGTTCGAATCTACCTCAAGCCCCAGAATCTCCGCGGCAAATCGAACGCAATTGCCGCGTTCTTTGATTTCCTCGAAAGAGTAGAAGTTCATCAGTTCTTCTCTTCGTTTCGGTTGTCCGAGAATCCCACCCAGGGACCATGGGCGACTCCCATTGCCGAAATCATCTCGAGAACGATCGGTAGCGGCCCCTCCATATATGCCCACCCTTGATCGTCGGTCTTGCCGAATCGGGAAAATGCTTCTGCGCGAAGTCCTTTCGGGAAAACAGCGTGGGAGGTCTTTCCAATCCGCTGAGCCCGGTCTTTAAGTTGGTCCCGGACACCGGCACGAATCGCTCGCAGTTCAGCTTCGGTATCGTCGAGGATCACCGAGACGCCATTCGGAAGAGTCTGCGCCTTCATTTCCGGCACCTCCGAGATCTACCGCGGCCCGCGGAAACCCGTTCGAACAAACGAAGTGTGCTGCCGGAGAATCGACCTTTCTTCGGGGCTCGGTTCCTGAGACGCTTCATCGAGCACCTCCCGTCGTCAGACGGTCGAAGGCGGCGTCCGCTTTTACTACTGGAATTCTAACGCATCTTGGGCTTAGCCGGATTACCGGGATGATCCCAGCTGAGATATAGTTGTCGAGAGCTCGGATTGAAAACGAATACCGTTCGGCGGCTTCGTGCCTAGTGATCAGCTTTTTGGCTGTTTCTGCATGTGCTTGCGCGTTCATGACGCACAAGTCTCTTTATTTTTCTATTATGTCACGGGGACTTGTTTTCGGGTTTTTGTCCCGACCGCTGACGCCGGTGTTTGATGGTGTCCCCGCAGACGCCTAGTCCCTTGATAATTCCAAGAACATCTTCCGAACTGACTTGAAGCGTTTCGCCTCTGCTTTCCGCAAAATGAAATTCATCTAGTCTGAGTAACCAACCACGGAATTTTGTGAGAAATCCGGATTGTTTTCCGTCTCCAAGAGCAAATTCTGGATATCGTGAGATAAACCGAACCAGGGTTTCCGAGTCAGTCGAAGGCATGTCATCCGGATGATCTTTGTCCAGGTGTCTCCGCGTTAGAATGGCTGCGTTTTTCTTTGACCATCGACTTGCTAGCGTTGCCACTGCTGCTCTTCTCTCGTCTAGACCGAATTCAGGTCTCTCTCCGGTCTTTGCCTCCCACTTGTCGAGCTCGCGATCTATTTTCGATCGAATGAAGTCAGAAATGGGTCTCCAGTCTCGTGTGCTCATATTGTAATCGCTTTGATTGCGGGGTTCAAAATCTCCGGACTGATCGTCCAGTATCGAAGGGCCTGTGCTTTCTCTACGTCGGTGTCTAGGTAATGACCGAATGTTACATCTGTAGTCCCATGGCCAAGATTTGCCCTTAAAGCGTCCACGCTTCCGTTGATGCCCCTATGATAGTAAGTTGCGTAGGAGTGTCTTAAAACATCGGCATCAGCTCTTTCGAATCCGGCGAAGCGTCGGATCACCCGCCATTTTCGTTTCCAGTTAGAAGGTGCAACTTTTCCTTGGCGGTCCTTTGCTGGGATCAGTTTCAACCATGACAGCAAGTTGTTCTCAATGTCGACATAGCGACCGGATCGGGTCTTTGAGTCGGTGGTTCGAACTCGAATGGTTTTCCGGTGAAGGTCTATCGCATTCCAGTAAAGATTTCCGAGTTCGACTTCGGGGCGAAGGCCGGCGAAGGCTAGAATTGCAACGGCACTCCGAGCATCATTGCAGTCGAGACGCAGGTCCTCGGGGAGGTCCGTATTCTTCGTGTGGTCTTGGCATCCTTGCTTGATTGCCTGGATAACCTGTTCAGGAGTAGCGATCGAGATTCCCTTTTGTGCAGTCGCGAATTTAGGAATTCCGTCAAAAGGGTTGTTTGTGGCAACTCTGAGCGTCCGAATTGCGTAAGAGAACATTGGCTTCGCGTGAAGGATGGCCGTGTTCCGGCTAGAAGCGCTAGAAAAGTCTTTTCGGAGGATTTCTTCGATATCGTCCTGGGACACATCTGAGGCCAAGGCAGAATCAAGAACTTCAGCAATCTTCTTTGCGGTCGATCTTTTGGTTTGGATGGTGCGAGGAGAGTAGGCGCGGCCCTTCGAGTTTGTAGCGGTCTCAAGATGGTCTTCATATCGCTTCCAAAGGTCCCTCATCGGCATTGAAGCATTTCGAATATTCTCTCGTTCGGAATATTCGAGAGCGACTTCCGTTAGTGTGACTCCGTAGGGTTCGAGGATCTCGGATGCTCTAGCGGCGTCTTCTGCGAGACTTGCTTTGATCTTCCGTCCGGCCGTGCCCCATTGATCTGCCATTCCTTTGATCCGGCCTGCCTCGACGTCTGCAGCTCTTTTCGTGTCGAAGAAGAGACGCTGCCGTTTTCCAGTCGGACTTTTTGCGGCCGGAATACTAATTCGCCAGCGCCCCTTCGATTGATCAAATACCGGAGTCAGAGGCCGAGCTTTTGGAGCTCTTTTTCGTGCCGCTGATTTCTTCATGATAGGCAGGATAGTGCCTATGGTGCCTAATTTGCAAGCGCTTTAGTGCGGTTCTGTGCATTTCCTTGCAATATAAGTTGTTGAAAATCAATAGAGGTCGTTCAAGATTATAGCATTCGTAATGAGTAGGTCGTCGGTTCAAATCCGACTTTCGGCTCCATTTTCATGGAGCCTTTTTTCGGGTCTATGCCAAAGTCTGGGGACCGGGCACAATTTCTGATTATTATTCTCTAGGATTATTATGTTCATCAGCACTGAGCGAGGACGCTCAGCCGGAAATTTTCAAAGTTTCTGAAGCCGAAGGCTCTTCTTTGATGGAGTTGGCAAAATATCCAAATTAATTGTGTGGAGGTCATCAGGGGATCAAGAATTCTCGAAAGCAAATGGTTCCTCTATTTGCCTACACTAACCAATTGGGGAATTGGATTATTCTTCCTTGGATCGAAGACCCTGACAGGCTTTTATAGTTGGACGATTCAGACGCTTTTCCCAACGAATCATGAAGATCCTTATCAGAACTCTGCCCCTCTTCTTGGTCCTTTCTCTGATGGCCTCCGGGCCTCAGGCACGCGGGCAATCGATCCCGGTCCAACGTAAAGTCGTTGTCAATCAGGAGAGACAGCGAAGATTCGTAAACTCTGAACCAGAGGTCGTCGTACACCCGCAGCGAGAAGCTGTCGTTCCTCCCTCTTCACGGACTGTGGTTGCCGATACTGTTTCTTTCTCGGAATCGTCTCTAAAGGGGAACATAACGATTTCTTTGAAGATTTTTGAGGACGGTGAGGAAATCTCACATGTGGAATTCCAGACGATCAATGAGTTATCTCAGGTCCGGGTCATGGTTCCAACAAGCAGCGACGCAATATCCAATCTCGAGTTCGTCAGTTTTATATCACCCGTGGGTAGCGATCATTATAGGGTCCAATTTTCATATACGGGCGAAATGTGGTCTTCGGTTGATAATGGGGGGAGGGTAGGTGAATCGTTCAGTTGGTCTTCCAAAGTGGAAGTCGAGAAAGGAAAAGAGGAGGTGTTGATGAGGGATGGGTCAATTACCTATACATTGAAGGCTGGCGATGAGCTTCAGAAGCTAGGGCCTTTGGGACTCGAAGAGTGAGTTTTTGGGGCTGGTCACCCTAATGAGCGAGGCGGAGAGAGAATAAGATCGAGCATAGAAAAGAGATCGAGTTCGGAGGTCCTTGTTCGGACTTGACGAGACCTATACATCCACAACGAAAACAAACTCGGCTCTCTCACGATTCCCTCCATAATTCTGTGGTTCTTCTGAGTGGGCCTTATTGTTCGCCCTAGACCCGTTCCAAGCTGGCCCTCTTGTTTTCGACTTGGGAAACTTTCCATTCTCCGGAAGGCAGTCGGTAGCTGCAGGAGTGGCCGTTGGCTCCCAGGGAGAAGAGATGGAGCCATCCGTTATCGAGAAGCTCTTTCAGGGCGGGCTGCCGTTCCAGGATGGTATCGAGTATATCCGGATCGGCGGCCACGAAGGCGTGGAGGCGGGAGGGTTCGTGCATCAGTTGCTTTCCAGTGTGGACGGATTGCAGGGGAAGTCCGGGGCGTAGATCATTTTCATTGCCGAGGGCGACTCCGAGTCCTCCGACCACATTATGGATGCCTTTGTGTCCGCTGCCGAAATGGGTGTTGTCGACCGAGGAGGCGTAGTATTGGAGGTTGATCCAGCTCCCGACAACCAAGGGGCCGGCGAGGATGGACTCGAGGAGTTTGCCCTCGGGATCGGCGCCGGGATCATATTCGTGGAGGAATGCTTTGCCCTCGAGGTTGCTGCTTTGAGTCCAGCTCCGTGGTGCGACGATGAAGCCGGCGTTTCCGGCCAGGCCCCATTCGGGCCGCACTTGAGACCAGTCGGTGCTACGGGCGCGAATCGCCTTAAAGGTTTCGGTCGAGTTGACGTTCAAGTCTTTTGCGCGGGTGGCTGCCGTCCACAGCCCTGCTTGATCCAGACTGTGGCGGAGGGTCTCGAGAGTCTCCTTGTGGGAGGAGGGAATCGATTCGAGGTCGAAGAGGGTGACCTCATCAGTCGTGGTGTTGTGGAGACCGGAGATGAACCAGGTGTCTTTCGGGATGGTGATACCCTGACCCTCCAATCCGCTCCGGACGACTGGATCGTTGAGGAGGGCGGCAGCGATGCGGGCATTGGCATCTCCCGGGTGTCCTCCGCAAGCGCCACAGTCCAATCCGGATCCGTAAGGGTTGTTCCGTGTTGTGCTGCCGTGACCGCAGAGAAGAACGAGGCGCCCGCAATGTTGGGTGAGACTCAGCCCCTTGAGAATCCCGGCTGCTAGGTTGATCCGGGTTTCCGGATCGAGCTCTTCCGCGAACTTGGGAAGGCGTCCGGACTTCGGTGAGGAGTCACCGAGCCCGAAGGCGCTTTGGAGCATCTTCCAGCCGAAGGTTAACCCGAGCGTTTCGACAAAGCTGAAGCAGGAGGCGGCACTCTCTTTGAACTTTTTCCAGTTCCGCTCCGTGTGGTGGGGATCGGTGTCTTCTCCTTCGTGATGGGAGTGTTCGCAACTCTTTACGGGAGGCGCGAGAAGGGCAGGGCACCGGGCTTCGGAATGTTGATGTCCAAATGGGGTGTGGTCCAGTGGGACGCCGAAGAATCCGGCAAAGCCGATCGTATGAATGTTGGGCAGGGCGGTTTCCAGATTTCTCCGGAAGAGCTCGGAGCGGACGTCAATGCAGAAGGCCGCTTGGATGTCCGGCTTGGCTTTCTCCTGTGGGGCGCTTTGAGGATGGATCCGTTGTTGCAGCGAATGTTCGATGTGATGCTCGAAGGCGCTCTGCCAGAGGAGGCGCTCCGCGAGGTCAATGGGCATGATTTCGCTCGATTTCTCGATTGGTTCTTCCATGAGAATGCGCCTCCAGCCCAGCAGGCAGTCTTTGTCTTGCGAGTAGGCATTGTAGAGGGTGCATTCGTAGTTGAGCAGGATTGCGAGGAGCTGGATCAACTCACTGCCAGAAGAACTCCGGATTTCTTCTTCCCGGTCCATGTAGCGCAGGTGTCCGGCCCACCCGGGTAGAGTGAGGAGGACCCGGTAGAGGAATTCGGGGAGGAAGGCTTCGGGAATGCCCATGGTCTTGACTGCGTCGGTGATCGCTTCTTCCGGATCGGCCGACATTTCCGTCAAGGTCTTGTGGGCCTTCTTGAGGCCCATGCAAGCCAACGTTTTGTCGTGACCGACAGATTCGTGCCATGCTTCGTAAAAACCATTCTGAATGCCGGTAAGAAACCAGGTGGATTGGCCCTTGTCGTAGTAGGCCGCGCACCATTTCGCCGCTTCCTCGCTGAATGCGCGGCCCCAGTGCGTTCCTTCCCTGTCATCGAGATAACCGCTGAAGGTGCCCGGCCGATACAGTGGCTCCGGGAGCGTCTTCGAGGCGTCTAAATTCTCGGCAAGAGCGTGGGCATTGAGTGCCCGGTCTGACTCCCGGAAGGTCGCGATGACCTCCTTGGGCGCCCGCTCAATTGCTTTTTGTAGATCTGCAGTCTGGATTTCTCCCGAGGCGAATTTTTCGGAATACCACGATTGTGGCATCGTCAACTGCGCGCCTTGGACCTGGGAGAGGTAGTGAGCGGTGTCGGCGAAGGCGCGGTTGGAGAAGCCGAGAAATGGATTTACGGCGACAAAGTTGGCCAGAGGCCAGAGCGGAGCGATTTGTCCGCAAGCTTGTTGGATGGATTGGTGTGGATTCATTGGTAGGAAGGATGTTTTGGAGAGAAGTTCAGTGACTTACCGTCCGGCGGGGACGAGTCCTGCCGCCCGGGAGAAGCGGTTGGCCAGGGTGTTGAGGTAGAAGCCATTGAGGGCGTGAATGTAGAGGGCCTGGAGCACACGTGGCCTTGCTTTGCCGGTGGGCTGAGTTTGGATAGTCAAGGTGATGAGTAGATAGGCACCCAGGATTGCGGCGAGAATGATTTGTAGGGCCAATCCTCCGACCGGTTGGTGTGGCAGGGAGTCGGAAAAGTAGCGCATAGTCCCATCGGCGAGGCCCAAGTAGAGGGCGACGAACCCGAAGGCGCCGAGAATGTTCCGGCCCATCTTCAGCAGGGAACCGTGTTGTTGCTGCGAAACGACGAGGTATTGACTCACGGCCATGGCGAGGACGGTGAGGAAGACCAGTAGACCGGGCTTCGTGCTGGCCGAGAGGCCCCATCCCCACGCCATGATTCCGACAAGGGCGATGCTCATTCCAGTGAGTCCGATCAGAATGATCGGCGAGAGAGGTGCGACCGGGCGAGGCTCCAGCCGTTTCAAATTGGCGATGGTGGAACCCGAGGAGAGGAAGGAGTGGGCTTTGTAGAGCGAGTGGGCAATGAGGTGAAGAACGGCCAAGGAAAAGGCACCGAGTCCGCACTGAAGCAACATGAAGCCCATTTGCGCGATCGTAGAGTAGGCGAGGCTCCGCTTGACGCTGGTTTGCGTCAGCATGACGAGAGAGGCGCAAATGAGAGTGAGCGCTCCGATCACGGCGAGGAAGAGCATTGCTCCAGAACTTTCGAGGAGGAAAGGGCTCATGCGGATGACGAGATAGCCGCCAGCGTTGATGATGCCGGCATGCATGAGGGCGGAGACGGGAGTCGGGGTTCCCATGGTGTCAGGGAGCCAAGTGTGGAAGGGGAATTGGGCCGATTTGAGGACGGCGCCTCCGACGATGCACCAGGCGATCCAAGTATGGTTGGCCAGCAGCTCGGGCTGAGCCGAGGTCTGAGCGAAGAGTTCGCTGAAGTTCTGAGTGCCGAAGACCCGGTAGATTCCGATGAAGGAGAGGATGAGGAAAAGGTCGCCGAGCCGGCTGACGATAAATTTCTTCCGGGCGGAGAGAAGAGTGCCAAGGCGGTCAGGAAAATAGACGAGGAGGTGGTGGAGACCGAGGCTGCAGACTACCCAGCTGAGCCAGAATTGAACGAGACCCGGCGAGAGAACGAGGGAGATGACTGCGCCCAGGGTAACCATCAGCCATTTGAAGAATCCTCCTTGATTCGCATCACCGCTCAGGTAATTGCGGGAGAACCGGACAATGACTGCCCCGAGGAAGGTGACCAGACCGAGGATCGGGAGGGAGAGGGTGTCGAGCCGGACGCCCAGCACGCCCGCTTCGGTGAGGGTGGCGCTGAGGTTGATCCTTCCTTGGATGAGCCAGAGGGCAAAGGTGATAAAAGTGGCGACTGTGGCGGCCCAGGCCAGAATCTCGGCTACTTTGCCCGTCCGGCTTGAGTTTTCATTCAAAATCCGGGTGGAGAAAAAGGCAAAGCCGAGAAATGCCAGCGGAACCCATCCGGTGAGTGTGGTGAAGAAAGTGTCCATGAGTTGGATAATATCGAAAATGGTTGAATATATCCAATATAAGAAAAATATAGTTTCGTTCGGATTTATATATGGATCAGCTAAATTATCATCACCTCCGTTATTTCCATGCCATCGTCCGGGAGGGAACGCTTACCGCGGCAGCCGCCCGTCTCAACGTCTCACAATCATCTTTGAGCGTGCAGCTGAAACAGTTGGAGGAGAACTTGGGGTGCGCGCTTTTCGATCGGATGCACAAGGCGCTGCATCTCACGGAGGAGGGGCGGATGGTCTTCGACTATGCTGAGACCATTTTTCGAACCGGTGAGGACATGCTGGCAACACTTCAGAATCGCGGCAGTAAGTATAGCGAAGTCCTTCGAGTGGGAGCGGTGGCAACGCTATCCCGCAATTTTCAGCTTTCTTTTTTGCGGGAAGTAATCGATGACGAGAACATTGAGGTCGTGATCACCTCGGCGAGCATGGCCGAACTACTGCGTCAATTGAAGTCCCACACGCTGGATCTGGTGCTGTCGAATCGGCCGGTGAAGCGCGATGCGGGAAATTCCTGGCGGAGTAATCTAGTGGCTGAGCAACCGATCAGTCTGATTGGTTCGAAGAAATATCGAAAGAAGAAGGCATTTCGTTTTCCCGAAGATTTGGAAAATGTTCCGATGGTCTTACCCTCACGGGAGAGTGAGATTCGCTCCCATTTCGATTTGATTCTCGAACAATACGGGATGCGGCCCCTGATTGCTGCCGAAGCCGATGATATGGCGATGTTGCGACTCTTGGCCCGGGAGATTGACGGGATCTCGCTCCTGCCACCAGTGGTGGTCCACGACGAGCTGGATCAGGGGATTCTCTACGATCTGCACCAAGTGCCGGGTTTGTTTGAGGATTTCTACGCCATTACTGTGGAGAGAAAGTTCCCGAACGCGGCGCTTCAGAGGCTCCTGAAAGTCTAGGGTGCAGGGCTCGTTTGCTTTGATATCGGTTCGGGATTGAGGCGGGTCGTTGGAGAGGATCCCTCCCGAGGTCATTTTCTCGTTTTGTTTTTACGATCTTTTTGCCACCCTCGGCACGTGAAACTCTACCTTCGATTGATCGTCTTGACTCTGGCATGGGCTCCGTCGGTGCTTTCCGCTCAAGAGATGTTTCTCGGGGGAGACGAGTTCGTATTGGCGAGGGAGCGCAGTTCGAGCGAGCGAGAGCTGCAGGTCTTTTATCCCTACGGTGAGGACGAGCGCGATTGGGAGAAGCGAATTGAGATTCACTATTACCCTGATTTGGAACAGCCGCGCCGAGTGGTGATGGCGGTTATGAAACGCTTGCGCGAGCGCTATCCGGATTTGATTTATAAGATCCTTCCTCAGCCGGAGTCGGATCGGGCCGGGGTTTCCTATTTGGTCGCTACGGAGGGAGAGACAGAGGTGCGTCTGGAGTTTTTGCTCTACGCGGAAAACCCTGGTGTCCGCGGATTGATGGCCTATCGCCTGACCTATCGCAGCCGGGGCCCTGACGCCCGCTACGCGAAGGCTCTCCTGCGCGGCAAGTGGGACTACTATGAGAGGGCCTTCGTCGAAGCGAACTGGCCCGAGTCTTTGGAGAATGTGGGCAAGGTGACCTCGCCGAGTGTTTTCACCATGGGTGGCAGCTCCTTCGGAAAGTCGATGTCGGAGGTTGTGCCGGTCGAGAATCGCTCGTTGACGGTTCGTTTGCCCGAGGGACGAATGCTCGAGGTCGATCGCGCATTTCTTGAAAGCCAGAACATTAAAACGCGGATCCCGTTTTTCTATTTCGCTGTCCCCAAAGATACGGAAAATCTTTTCATCGAGTATCAGAGTGCGGGGATTCCGGAAGTGTTGAAGCTCAGCCTAGCGGGTGCCGAAATGCAGTTGGTGGAGAATATCCGCATTTTCCCTTTCATCCTTCCTTCCTCTTCCGGAAATGAGCGTTTGTGGGAGACCGCGGGGAAACTCCGACGAAAGATCGAAGAGGAATATCTCAACGGTTGGGACGACGTCCGTGTCTCCGAGCCGTTTTTGACTCAGATCGGGCCTGCGCAAGGGTTTGTCTGTCTGGCCTCGTTTGCCGATTCCGAGGGGATCCGGATGTTTGCCCGGTTTACGCTTTTGATGCCTCCCTTGGGGGATCGGGGAATCCTTGCCTTTTCTCAGGTGGATCCTCGATATTCCTCGGTGAAGCGTCTGGAAGATTTGGAGAGTGGAGGAGTCATGGCTGGCGTCGCGCATTCGATTCGTTTTATCGATCCGGCCACGAGAGTGGTGGAGGAAGAGCCGGAGGCTTCGCAGAAATCCTCTCCGTTGCCATATGAGTCCAATTGAGAACCCAGAGCAGCTGACGGAGCTTACGGCGATTTTCGCCGGACTTGGGCTGAGTGCCGCCGCGGGTCTACGGGTGTTCCTGCCTGTACTGGCCTTGGCGCTGGCGAGTCGTATGGGATATGTCGATCTGGGGGATCGGTTTGAATGGCTCAGCAATCCCATGATCATCATCGTCCTCGGGACGGCGACGGTAGCCGAGGTGGCTTCTTATTATATCCCTTGGGTCGATAATCTTCTCGATATGGTCGCCACCCCGGCGGCAATCGGGAGTGGAACCCTGATCGCCACCGCGATGATGCCGGAGATGAACTCGGCCTTACAGTGGGGACTGGGGCTTCTTCTCGGAGGAGGTGCGGCGGGCGTCATTCAGGGAACAACCGTCGTTACGCGGGGAGCTTCGACGGCGACGAGCGGCGGCTTGGCGAACCCAGTCGTGGCGACGGCCGAGACCGGCGGAAGTGTGGCCGTGGCCGGATTGGCTTTCCTTATCCCCGTAGTGATCGGGATTCTCGTCATTTTCGTGGTCGGATATCTGATCATCAAACTCTTCCGCGTCATCGTGGGTCGCCGACGCCGGACCACGGGCCGGATCGAGGAAGAGGACCGAAGCTAGCCGGAGATATTTTTGGAGAAGAACGGCGAGAGCCATTTCTGTCTTAGTTTGAGAGGGGCGGGAGGTGCTGAAGCATCCTCCCCACGTTGGATCCGTTGTGCAGTTTGCCTTTTTCGTCGTCGTGGTGGAGAGGAATGGCGAGAGCCATTTCTTACGTTTGTATGTGAGGGACGGGAGGTGCTGAAGCATCCTCCCTACGCTGGATTCGTGGTGTAGCTTGTTTTTTCGGCGTCGTGATGGAGAGGAATGGCGAGAGCCATTTCTTATGTTAGCGTGTGAGGGACGGGAGGTGCTGAAGCATCCTCCCCACGTTGGATCCGTGGTGCAGTTTGCCTCTTTCGTCGTCGTGGTGGAGAGGAATGGCGAGAGCCATTTCTTCCGTTGGCACTTGCCCCCGGGCCCGGCCTCGATTCCTCTTCTCGGAGTTCCCGCCCAATATGAAAAAAGAATTTTCCATCCGTCACCGTGTTGCCTTTTCCGAAACCGACATGGCTGGCATCGTCCACTTTTCGAATTACTTCCGATACATGGAGTTGGCCGAGGCGGCCTTCTTCGCCAAGTTGGAGGAGGAGTTGATTCACCGGGAAGAAGGTCAGGTGCACGGATGGCCCCGGGTGCGGGCTTCCTGTGATTACAAGGCTCCCATTTCTTTTGGCGAAGAAGTCGAAATTGTCCTCATGGTGAAAGAGGTGAAGGTCCGGGCCATCGAGTTCGCCTTTGCGATGTATCGGGTCGAGAACGGCGAACGAGGGGAGAAGATCGCCCGGGGAAAACTCACCACCGTGCACGTCGTCCGCCACACGGGCGAGGGAGTGCACCAGATGGAGTCGATGACGATTTCGGATACCTTTCAGGAGAAACTGAAGGAGTGGACCGGATAAAGTTCGCGTGGATCGGCTAGCCCATTTGGGGGATGAAGGGTTGATGTGATCTAAATCAGGGGGAACCTCCCCATCCCGCTCAGCAAATCCTCCTCCTACGAGCGGGAGGGGTGTTCTGTTCTAAGGTTCCATCAACTCATCAGGTTCATTTCGGGCTCCTCACGCGTTCGTTGGAACCGTGAGTTTGTCGAAAGGCGTAGGAGAGCTAGTCCGCCGAAGCATTGCGGGGGAGGCTCGATGCTTCGAGGGGTTCTATTCCCGTTCGGGTAATCCCCGTCACAACTTCGCTGTGAATTATAAAAAGGTGAACAAATGTTTACTTATTGGAAAATATTCTCATCGTTTCCGGCATGTACGCCGAACTCCATGCCAGCAGCGCCTTCTCTTTTCTGGAGGGGGCGTCTTTGCCCGAGGACTTGGTTCGAGTGGCGGCTGAGCTGGGGCTGGAGTCTATCGCCTTATTAGACAGCGGAGGGCTGTATGGGGCGCCCCGGTTCTTCCGGGCGGCGCGGGAGCAGGGGATTCGGGCTCTGGTTGGGGCGAAGCTGGATCTCGAGGACGGGTCGCGGCTGCCGGTCTTGGTCGAGAGTGCGGAGGGGTATCGGAGTCTCTGCCGCTGCCTGACGGATGCCGCATTGCGGGGAGCCAAGGGAGAGTCTCCGATTCTCTGGGAGGATTTGGAACGGTTGGGGCCGGGAATCGTGGCGCTCGGGGGCGATGAGACGGGTCCTTTGTCGCAAGCGTGGAAGCGGGGAGGGCAGAGGGCGTTGGCCGAGCGGGTCGATCAACTGCAGCGGGTTTTTCCCGGGGATCGTTTTTATTTGGAGATTCAGCGGCATTTCCGCCGGTCGGAGGCGGAGTGGCACCGGGTGCTGGTGGATCTTCGCGCGAGCCGGAGGCTTCCCATCGTGGCGACGGGAGGAGTCCTGGCCGCCCGCCGCGAAGATCGTCTGGTCGCGGATGTGTTTGCGGCCCTGCGGAATCATGTGAGTCTGGACCGGGCCGGCCGACTACTCGAGCCGAATGGGGAGAGACGGTTGCGTTCTCCCGGAGAAATGGCGATGATTTTTGCCGACCTCCCGGAGTGCGTGGAGGAATCGGCGCGACTGGCCGAGCGGTTGGAGTTTACGCTCGAGAACCTGGGCTACGAATTTCCTACCTTTCCGGTGCCAGCGGGCGAGACCATGGAGAGCTATTTGCGGGGAGTCGTGTGGTCAGGAGCACGGGAGCGCTACTGCACGATCTCCCCTGCGGTTCGCAAGCAGATCGAGCACGAGTTGCACCTCATCGCCAAGCTCGGTTTTTGCGGATACTTTCTGCTGGTCTGGGACCTCATCCGCTTTTGCCATCGGGAGGAAATTCTTGTGCAGGGGAGGGGCAGCGCTGCCAACTCGGCGGTTTGCTATTGTCTGGGGATTACGGCGGTGGATCCGGTGGGGGCGGGCTTGCTGTTTGAGCGATTTCTCAGCGAAGGTCGAGAGGGCTGGCCGGACATCGACTTGGATTTGCCGAGCGGCTCGCGCCGGGAAAAGGTGATTCAAGAGGTTTACCGCAAGTATGGGCGTCGGGGGGCAGCCATGACCGCGAACGTCATCACCTACCGAGGGAAGAGTGTGATTCGCGAAGTGGGAAAGGTATTGGATTTGCCGGAGGAGTTCATCGGTCGCTTCTCCCGGCTCCGAGGGAGCAGCGGTTTTGAGGGACAGGAAGATTTTCTGGAGAAAGCGAGGGAGGCGGGATTGCCGAAGAATCATCCCCGGGCTGAGATGTTCGCCCGCCTCTTTGAGGGGGTTCGCGGTTTGCCACGACACATTGGCCAGCATCCCGGGGGAATGGTCATCGCGCAGGGGAAGTTGGATTCGGTCGTCCCCCTGGAGAATGCGGCCATGCCAGGAAGAAGCGTGGTCCAGTGGGATAAGGATGATTGTGAGGATCTGGGAATCGTGAAGGTCGACCTTCTCGGGCTTGGAATGATGTCGGCTATTCAGGATTCACTGGCTGATGCCGAGCGTCGGGGGCGTCCGCTCGATCTCGCCCAGATGCCCAAGGACGACCCGGCGACCTACGAGTTGCTCTGCGAGGCCGATACGATCGGCGTGTTCCAGGTCGAGAGCCGCGCGCAGATGGCCACCCTACCACGCATGCTACCACGGGAGTTTTATGACCTTGTCATTGAAGTGGCGATCATCCGACCTGGACCGATTAAGGGGGATTTGACGAATCCTTATCTGGAGCGGCGGGCTGGGCGCGAGCCAGTCGATTACATTCACTCCGACCTGGAGCCCGTGCTGAAGAGGACTTTGGGAGTGCCGCTCTTCCAAGAGCAGATTCTTCGCATTGCGATGATGATGGCCGACTTCACCGGGTCCGAGGCCGAAGAGTTGCGGCGCGCCCTCAATTTCTCCCGTTCGCCCGAACGTCTTCAGCGGGTACAGGCGAAACTGAGACGAGCTCTGCAGGAGAAAGGGCATACCGCAGACATCGTGGACCGGGTGACCGAGGCCGTGGGATCCTTCGCCCTCTACGGGTTTCCCGAGTCTCATGCGATCAGCTTTGCCATGCTGGCGTACGCGAGTGCTTATTTAAAAGTGCACCGGGCGGCAGAGTTTTACGCCGGGCTCCTCAACAACCAGCCCATGGGATTTTATTCTCCCTCAACTCTGGTCCAGGATGCTCGTCGCCGCGGACTGCGGTTTTTGCCGGTCAGTGCCTGCCATTCGGATTGGCGGGTGACGGTTGTCGACGACAAGACCCTGCGAATCGGTTTTAGGATGTTGGGGGAAGTCAGCCATCGGGCTGTAGAGCAGCTGCTGGCCGAACGGTCACGGCGTCCCTTTCTGTCTCTTTCCGATTTTCTCCGTCGGGTGCAGCTGACGAGTCGGGAACGACGACGGTTGGCTCTTTCGGGGGCTTTCAACGAATGGGCCGGAGATCGGCGAACGGCCCTCTGGAAGGCGGGCGATGATTGGGCGAATGTTCCCGTTGTGGGCGGACTGAGCGGACTGGCTTTTCGCGGAGACGAGGAGCGGGTTCAATTGCCGCGCATGACTCTCGCCGAACGACTGGAGGCAGATTACTCCTCGTGCGGACTCACTGCCGGAGACCATCCCATGGCGATGGTGCGAGGGGCATTGCCGGGAGTCTGGAAAGCCAGCGAGTTGGAACAAGCGTCACAGGACGCCATGGTGGAAGTGGCTGGCGCTGTGATTTGTCGCCAAAAGCCGGGCACGGCGAAAGGAGTGGTTTTTGTCAGTCTCGAAGATGAATCCGGCGTCGCCAATCTCATCTTCTACCCCGATCGCTACGCTCGTTTTCGCTTAACCTTGATCGAAGAGCCCTTCCTCCGCTGCCGCGGCCGGGTTCAAAAGGAACGAGGCGTTATCCATGTCCTCGCAGAGGACCTCCAGCGCTTGGACCTCGCCCAACAACTCCCGGAAGAAGCCTCGCACGACTTCCACTGAGAAGCGGCCATTCCGGGAAAAGGCATTACATTATCCGAGAATGAGGCCGTTCGTTCGGGATCGAATCGGCAGCTAAAGCAGCCCCCCATGTCTCATCGGTCCGGTGTGGATTCCCCACAACCAATCCTTGTGGGGCGGGTTCCGAATTGGACGGGTGGATAAAGATGACGCAAGGCCAGTTGCCGGGGACGATTGGGGATTCCGATGCGTCTTTCTTTCCGAAAGAGTCATTCAGGAGCAGAACAACTTTTCGAAAAGCTCTTTGCTCAAACGTTCTCCGTCCTCGGTCAGGAGAACGGACTTGGCTTTGCTTTTGGGATTGGAGATTAGATTCTTCTCATGAAGCCGATTCAGCGCTTCCCAATCGTGGCTTTTCCAAGCTCTGGGTAAGGTGTCTTCGGGTTTTCCCTCGTAATAGCTGGTTAAGTGAAGGAGGGCGAGAACGGCTTCGTCGATCTTGTCGGTGTTCGGTTCCATAGAGAAGCGATTATGAAATTATGGGATCGGAAGCCAGAATGAAGAGAGGCTTTAGGGAGGAGGGCACGCTCAGGAGCGCTAATTATGTAGATCATTTTTACTTTTCCGCTTCCCTGAATCAGCGATCTCGCCCAGCCTGCTCTTATGTCAGGATTTGCCACGCAACTCGCGAAACGTCTCGGGAAGGAGGAACGGGCGAATACCGATCCTTGGTTTTGGGGATATCTTTTTCAAGGAGCCGTCATTCTAGGGATCTCTCCGATCCTGATTCCGATCATCGTTGGAAATGCGGCCAGCGCATCGGCAGTGGGTTTGGTGGTGGGAGCCTTCTATCTCGGGCAGGTGTTTTCCCCGATCATTGGGAAAATTGCCGACGATACCCGCTGGTTTGCGGGGTTCTTTCTCGGTGGGTTCGTGCTCATCGCTCTCGGATGTGTGGGGTTCATCTTCTTCGAGTCTACGGGGCCTTGGGTTCTCTGTGCACTCCTACAAGGGGTCGGCGCCGGAATGACGAATACGACCGCATTCAGTTACATCGTCGAATTCCGGCCGAGGGAGGAATGGGACGGCCATCTCGGATGGTTGCAAACCTTCTACGGAACTGGGCAGGCGGTCGGTCTGCTTCTGGCGGCGTTGCTACAGTCGGATGTGGTTTTTGGAATGATTCTCTGCGGCGTCCTGATGGTTCCGGGGATATTGCTCGCGCGGGTGGGGTTGCCCTCTGTCGGATCCCGCCCGAAGCGTCAGGAGAAGGTACATCATCCGAAGCCCACAATGGGAGCGGCCATCAGTCCGGCGTCGGTGGTTCGGCACTTCGAACATTTCCACCTTGGGAGGTTTGCCAAGGGTTTGGGCCAGAACCTTTTCTCCCGATACACCTTGTGGATCACGAGTTGGTTTTTCCTGATGATTGGGGTGTGGATGGTGATGAATTTTCTGCCTCTGCTCATGAAGGCGAACTACGGGATTTCGGCGGGACAGTCCTCGCTCTACTACGGGATTGCGGCAACGGTGGGTATCTTTCTCTATGCGCCCTCAGGTTCCTGGTCGGAGAAGATCGGACCCGGAAAGGTTGTTCTCATTGGGGCGGTCGGTCTCATCATTACCAACCTCGCCCTCGTCCTCCTCGTTCCCGTCCCCTCAACGGTTCAAATGATTCTGGTCCCGCTTTTCTTTGGCATTTTACCCATTGCCTGGTCTCCCCTGATTGTCGGGGGATCTGCTTTGGCGGGAGAATTGGCAACCTTTTCGCAGGGCGCGGCCATGGGGATTTTTAACGCAGCCATGGCCGTGGCCAGTGTGACGGCCGCAGTGGTCGGTGGATGGATCGCCGGAACATTCAGCTATGGAACCGTGACCTTGGTCGCCATGATCGCCGCGATCGCCGGAGCCGTGTTGCTTCTGCCTTTGTGCGGGAAGAAGAAAGAGCATCCTCTGGCGGCGGACGGTTCGGCGGAATAGTTTTCGAGATTTCGGGCTGTCGGACTTCCAGCCTGGGGCGCTGCCCCGGACCGTGTATCCCGCAGTCGCGGGAGAACGGATGTTGCCTCTCAGACGTTACCTTTCCGACGAACCGTTTGCTAAAGCGGCACGGTACTTTATTGGCTGCGAGTTTGATTCCCCGCGCCAGTGTGCGATCTCAGATTTAAAATCTCAAAATCACCGCGGAAGTTGAGTCTCAATGCTCTGCGCTCTCGTCGATATTGATCGGCGGGGACCAGCCTTCCGGTTCGCGGACCTGATCGATCAAGGCTTGCACCTTTTCGGATGGGGCCGGGAAGAGGGGGGTCAGGCCGATGGTGACGGCGAGGTTGACGAACATGCCGACGGTGCCGAATCCTTGGGGATCGATGCCTTGGTCAGTGAGCCCGAGGGTCCATTGGGGCATGTCGAAGAAAACGACGCTGATAACGTAGAAGGCGGTGATTCCGAGTCCGGCGACCATTCCGCAGAGGGCGGGAATGGTTCCGACGCGTTTCCAGAAAATGCCGAGAACGATGACCGGGAAGAAGCTGGCCGCGGCGAAGCCGAAGGCAAAGGCGACGACCTGCCCGACAAATCCGGGCGGGTAGATTCCGAAGAGTCCGGCGATGACGACTGCGACCCCGATGGTTCCACGGCCGACGAGAAGTCGCTGCTTCTCGGTCGCTTTCGGATTCATTATCTTGAAGTAGAGGTCGTGGGCGACGCTGGAGGAGATGACCAGGAGCAATCCGCTGGCCGTTGAAAGTGCGGCCGCGAGCCCACCAGCGGCCATGAAGGCGATAATCCAGTTGGAGAGTTCCGCCATCTCCGGGGTGGCGAGAACGATGATGTCGCGGTCGGGACCATTGAGACCCATCTCGTTCATGAGGGGCCGTGCGTTGACCCCTTTGGCTCCGTCGGTATCGATCCACTGCTGATGTTGGCGGGCGATTTTCGCGAGTTCGGGTCCGGTCAGGGCTCCGGCGCGAAAGATCTCGTTATCGGAGTTTCCGGTGTAGCGTACGGTGCCGTCCCCGTCGTCAAACCAGAGAATGAGGCCGGTCTGTTCCCAACTCTTGAACCAGTCGGGGAGGTCCTGCTCTTTGGCCCCGTTGAGGGAGTCCAGCATGTAGAAGCGAGCAAATCCGGAGATCGCGGGTGCGGTGAGGTAAAGGAGGGAGATGAAGAAAAGGGCCCAGAAGCCGCTCCAGCGGGCCGCTTTCGGACTTTTCACCGTGTAGAAACGGACGATGACGTGGGGGAGACCCGCTGTGCCCACCATGAGTGCGAGGGCGACGAAGAAGACGTTCACCTTATCCCACTGACCGATAAACGGTTCGGTATAGGGCCCAAAACCAAACTCCTGTTGAATGCCATCGAGCCGGGAAAGGAGGCTGACGGCCGTCCCTTGCAGGTCGCTGCCCAGCCCGAGCTGAGGGATTCCGGTTCCGGTGAGCTTGATCGAAATGGCGATGGCGGGAACGAGGAAGGCCGTAATCAAAACCCAGTATTGGGCCACTTGAGTCCAAGTGATCCCTTTCATGCCGCCGAGAGTGGCGTAGATGAAGACGATGACCATCCCGATAATGACCCCAATATTGACGTCGACCTCGAGAAAACGGCTGAAGACGACCCCGACGCCCCGCATTTGGCCGGCGACGTAGGTAAAGCTCACAAAAAGGGCGCAGATGATGGCGACGAGACGGACCAGCTTCGACTCGTAGCGGTCACCCATGAAATCCGGCACCGTGTAGTGGCCAAACTTCCTGAGGTAGGGGGCGAGGAGCAGGGCTAGGAGAACGAATCCTCCGGTCCAGCCCATGAGATAGACTCCGCCGGCGTAGCCCATGGTGGAAACGAGCCCGGCCATGGAGATAAAAGAGGCGGCGCTCATCCAGTCGGCAGCCGTGGCCATCCCGTTGGCGGCCGCGGGCACACCGCGTCCCGCAACGTAAAAGCCCTGCGTGGTGCGCACCCGGCTCCACCAAGCGATCCCTAGATAGAGGGAGAAGGAGGCGCCGACGAAAAGATAAGTCCAGATTTGAACGCTCACTGGGCGGCCTCCTTTCCTGCGCGGGAGCGAGTGCGATCCGCCATATGCGAACGGTCGAGTCGATTCATGATCAGGGCGTAGATAAGAATGAGAAAGACGAAGACGATGATGCTACCCTGTTGGGCAAACCAGAACCCGAGAGGATATCCGGTGCCCGGGAGCGTGTATTGGTTCAACGTATCGGCAAAAAGGATTCCGCATCCGAGTCCGGCGGCTGCCCATATCGAGAGCAGGATGAGCATGAGAATGATGTTCCGGCGCCAGTAGCTTTTGAGAATCTGAGATTCGTAAGCTGGATCGAGGGCTTGGGGCGGGGATTCAGGAGGGGGAGGGGGCATATCTCCAGTAGCGGGGTGAATAAGGGGTAGTAGATTTGTAAATATTACCCGTATCGGATCAATCCGAGGTTGTCACGAAGGAATGCGGGGAGTTGGAGATAAGTTGTTGCGTCTTTCCCAGAACTTACGGATCGGAAGGGCGATAGCCATGCGATATCTGAGCGGAAAAGTCCGAACTTTTCGGGAGCGTTCGTAGAAACGACTCTCGTCGTTCCTCTCCAGAGAGATGGGAGAGAGATGGGAGAGGAATGGTAGACGTGTGGTTTGTCGTCATTTGCCATTCTCGTTTGCTTTTAGGGGCTCCCTCTTGCAAAATTCGCTCTGTGAATTCGTCGAACAATCCTCTTAAGTTCTTTACCAGTGTCGTGCTCGCGGTCGGTATGATGACGGGCACGGTTCTCTGGGTCTTCGGAAATGAAAGTGCTGGCGACGAGTCAGCCGAGGCCTCAAGGCCCGCTCCTTCCCTGAAGGTGGACGATTCTCCGGTTCAGGGAGAAACCTCTTCTGAGGTCGTCAGCTACGCTGATATGCTGGAGAAGGCGACGCCTTCGGTTGTCGGGGTCGTGACCACCCAGGTCGTATCTGCAAGGGATCGCCGCCAGCCGATGACTCTCGAGGATCTCTACCGTTATTTTCACGGCCTTCCCCCTCAGGGATCTCCTGAGAATGATGGACCTCCAGACGGAGAAGGGGATGAACGCCGCGAACCCATTGGTATGGGGTCGGGAGTCATCGTTTCCCCCGAAGGTTATGTTTTGACCAATAATCACGTCGTCCGTGTTGGTCGCGGCAATGAGATCGCCGACCAGATTCTGGTGCAGCTTTCGGATGGGCGCGAGTTCGAGGCGGAACTTGTGGGAACTGATGAGGGAACGGATGTGGCCATCCTCAAAATTGACGCCGGGGAACCGCTGCCCGCCGTCACCTTTGCCGATAGCGAAAAGCTGCGGGTGGGCGATGTCTGCTTTGCCATCGGCAATCCGCTCGGAGTGGGTCTGACGGTGACTCGGGGGATTGTCTCGGCGATGGACCGTAGCATTGGCATTCTCCGAGGCGGCTACGAAGACTTTATTCAGACCGATGCCGCGATCAATATGGGGAACTCCGGGGGAGCCCTCATCGATGCCAAAGGGCGGCTGATCGGAATCAACACCGCGATTCTCTCTCGTTCGGGGGGAAACATTGGAATCGGCTTTGCCATCCCTGCCAACATGGCCCGCTACGTGATGGAAAGCCTCATCGAGAAGGGAGAAGTCCCTCGCGGGTTCCTCGGAGTGGTCATCGGTGACCTGAGTCCGGAGTTGGCCGAAGCTTGGGGACTTCCTTCGACGAAGGGAGCTTTGATCCGCCAGGTCCAAGAAGGGAGTGCCGCGGCAAAGGCGGGCCTCATGCACAGTGATGTAATCATTGATGTGGACGGACATGAGATCGATTCCGCGACGGAGTTGCGTTTGACGATCTCGCAAATTCCTCCCAATGAAACCGTAAACCTTACCATTCTTCGAGACGGAGAAGAGATCAAAAAGGAGGTGGTTCTCGGATCGCTTGGCGACCATATGGCCTCTGGAACCGAGGATTCGGTGGAGGAAAGGCCGTTTGAAAACATGGCGATTGCCGCCCTCACCCCTGAGTTGCGTGCCGAGTTCGAGATTCCTTCCACTGTCAACGGCGTCTTGATCACCGATGTCGAACGAATGACTCAGGTAAATCAGCAGTTCCGTCCGGGGATGGTCATTAGCGAGGTCAACCGCGTGCCAGTGACCAGCGTTGAAGAGGTTTCTGAAAATCTTCGCGATGGGCAGAACTCACTCTATGTCTGGTTCGACAGTGGATATGATTTCCTGACCTATGACCGCAAATAAGGGAGATCAGCGGTGAAAAGCTCCGCGCGCAGACATTGGCCGATGCCCGGCGAAGCCTTCGACTCGGCGAGATCGGGGGGCGCTGGGTCCGTGGCCCCGCCTTTGACGGAGGTAGAGGTCAAAAACACGGCCTCACAGGCGTCCTCAGGGGCTGGGATTCCTCTCAAGGGAGGCCCGACTCCGCCGATTTTGCGGCGGGCAGTTGGAGGCCTGTTGGCGTTCGGATTCGGCCTGTTGATCTTCTTTCTTTCGCTGGAATTGATTCAGACGATCAATTTGTTGTTGGAGTGGCCGGCTTACACGGGCTGGCCGGTTCTCGCCCTTCTCCTCAGCCTCATGGGATATGGAATCTTTCGCTTGGCGAAGGTTCTGATCTCTATCCGGGAGATGCCGATTGTTTCCCGGCTGGAACCGGGGGAGCTGGAGACCTTACCGGGTCGGCGGAAAGAAGAAATCCGCAAGCAGCTACTCGGGCAGATGGAGTATTTGCGACGACAGCGGAAGGATCCAGAAGATCGGCTGCATCCAGTGTTGGACCGTCTCTCTGCAGAAGCTGCTTCGCATCCGGCAGGGCAGTGGATCCGGGATTACGATCGGCTAATCCTGAGTCCTCTGGGCAAAGAAGCCCGTGATCGGGTTCGCAAAATCGCTCTGACTGCCGGAGCCAGTGCAGCGCTGTCACCGTGGCGGATCCTGGATGCCATCATTGCCTTTAATGCGGCCACCCAAGGAGCGCACGACGTTCTTCGAATTCACGGAATCCGTCCCAGTCAGGCCGTGGCGGTGGCCTTCGCCTTCGATACGTTTCTCAATACCTTTCTGGCGACGGTCGTGGAGGACGTGAGCACCGACCTGGTTGATAGTTTGACCGCGCAAGTTTCCGCTGAAACGGGCGCGAGCGCTGCCAAGGTCCTGGCCCCGAAAATTGCCGAGGGCCTGACAACCGCCGTCTTTGTCCGGCGATTGGGAAATCGGATGATCCGGCGATTGCATCCATTTCCGCGGTAAGGATTTTTTCGTAGAATCGACGTTTCGCCGATGAGGAGGTAGCGTCGACGTTTCGTCGATGAGGTTTGACGGCGGGCTCCGACCGGTTTGGGCGGCTTCGGTCATCCGAGAAGCGCGGATGCTACGGGATGGAGCAGAAGGTAGCATCGACGTTTCGTCGATGAGGTTTGATGGCGGACTCCGACCGTTTGAGCGGCTTCGGTCATCCGCGAAGCGCGGATGCTACGGGATGGAGCATAAGGTAGCGTCGACGCTTCGTCGATGAGGTTTGACGGCGGGCTCCGACCGTTTGGGCGGCTTCGGTCATCCGCGAAGCGCGGATGCTACGCGATGGAGCAGGAGGGTAGATGCTATGAGCGGATCCGAGGGATCTGCTTTTCTTGGGGCCTCTTCTTTCGGATACTAAACAGGCCCGGGTTAAGAGGACCCGGACCTGAAAAAATGAACCTGAAAGAAAGATTCAAAAAATGAAGTTATACATGGCGCTGGAACTGAGCAATACTAAATGGAAGCTGGCCTTCTCGACGGGAGAGAAGATACGGCTGATCACGATCGAGGCTCGTGATCAGTTGGCCTTTCAATCGGCCCTGAAGGCGACTCGGGACAAGTGGCAGCTAGGCGAAGACATTGAGGTTTTCAGTGTCTACGAAGCGGGCCGGGACGGTTTCTGGATCCACCGCTGGCTGGAGGGGTTGGGGATCAACAACGTCATCGTTGATCCCGCCAGCATTGAGGTGAACCGCCGCAAACGCCGAGCCAAGACTGACCGCCTGGACGCCAAGGCCTTGCTGCGTCAGCTGATTCGCTACCACGGCGGTGAGCATACGCTCTGGTCTGTCGTGCGCGTGCCGAGCGTGGAGCAGGAAGACCTGCGTCGGCGCGAGCGAGAGATCAAGCGACTGAAGAAGGAGATCGGTGCGGGCACAGCCCGGATCAAAAGCCTGCTTGTTTTGCATGGACTTCGCCTCGATTCACTTAGCAAGCTCGATACACGGCTCGATTCGCTGCTCGGTTGGGACAACCGCCCCCTCCCGGAACATATACGCAGCGAGATCGCCCGCGAATACGAACGCGTGGAGTTTGCCCGCACCCAACTCAAGGCTCTGGAACGTGCGCGGACTGCCCGAATCGCAAAGCCCCAAACAAAGGCCGAGCGACAGGCCCACAAGCTCACCCGGCTCAAGGCCGTTGGCGTCATCAGCGCCATGACCTTAAGCGAGGAGTTCTTCAGCTGGCGAGAGTTCCGCAACGTCCGGCAAGTCGGCGCCTGCGCCGGTCTGGATGGCTCCCCCTACGACAGCGGCGACAGCAAGAACGAACAAGGCATCAGTAAAGCCGGCAATGCCAAGGTCCGGGCCCTGATGATCGAGCTGGCCTGGTCGTGGCTGAGGAACCAACCCCAGTCGGATCTGGCCAAATGGTTCGACAACAACTTCGCCAGGGGAAAACGCAGCCGAAGAATCGGCATCGTCGCTCTGGCGCGCAAGCTACTGGTGGCTCTGTGGAAGTACTTGGAAAAAGACGAACTCCCCGCTGGGGCTCTCCTCAAAGAGACTGCCTGAGAACTTTTACCAATCAAACTATCTGAGCTTTATCTGACTTTGGTGGATTGATGGCCCGTTTCGATGCTGGAGATGGTAAATCCCACTCGTTCTTGTAGATTGGCGTCATCATGAAACCGCATATTCAAGCCTGCGATCAGGCGTATTTGGCATCAGGTGACCGGCTAGACCGGCACGGATAGAAGTTGGTCCCGAGGGCTACATAGCCCCGGATACTCAAATGCGGAAACCACTAAGATCAATCGCTCAAAATAAACATAACATTATCGCGATTATGACTTGACCCATAAATCACCATAGAAGCATCGA